>JACCUL010000466.1 GCA_013811855.1 Acidimicrobiia bacterium | reverse complement strand
GGTGAGGGCTGCAACCGCAACGCCGTCGTGGCGCCGGGCGGCGGCGACGAGCCGTGGCTGGCCGCGCTCGACGGGCTCCTCGACGACGTGGGGATGTTCGGCGCCGACGCGCTCGTCGTCTCGCTCGGCGTCGACGCCGCGGCGGACGACCCCGAGAGCCCACTCTTGATCACCGCCGCCGGCTACGGCGCCGCCGGCGAGCGGCTCGGCGCGCTCGGCCTGCCGACCGTCGCCGTCCAGGAGGGCGGGTACCACCTCCCGACCCTCGGCCCGCTGGTCCTGGCCACCCTGGCCGGCATCGAGCGCGGCCTCGCCACCGCCTGATCCGCGTTTGTGCACCAGCGATCGCAGGGGTGACGCCCAGTGCACAAACGCGATGCCACATCGTCGATGGCGCCCTCGGCTTGCTGACTCAGCGGTCAGTACTTGCCAACACCCGACGGGACGGGAAGAATCGTGCCGCCGGCCCTGCCGGCGGATCGGGGGATCATCGTGAAGTACGGCCGCCTCGCCGGCACCGTCGCCATCGTGGTCGGCGGCGCGCTCGCCGCCGCGCCGGGATCGGGCACGGCGCAGGATCCCGGCGTGCCCGAGACCCACCCGCTGATCGGGACCGCCATCACGGCGGGCCGGCCCGGTGTCACCCTCACCATCGGTCTGCAGCAGGACCTCGACAGCCCCAACGTCACCGCCGGCTACCTCGTGTCATCGTTCGAGCTGTGGAACCTGCAGTACGCCACGCTGACCGACAAGGCGGCCGACGACTTCGCCACCATCCCCGGGCTCGCCGAGTCGTGGGAGGGATCCGACGACGGCCTGACCTACACGTACACCCTGCGCGAGGGCCTCGAGTGGTCCGACGGCACCGCGCTCACGGCCGAGGACATCGCCTACACCGTCAACCGCTCGCGGGACGAGGAGTGGATCAACCACAGCTCCACGACCGCCAACCTGACGGCCACCGCCATCGACGCGCGGACCGTCGAGATCGTGTCGGGGGTGCCGGATCCGAAGCTGCCGACGATGGACGTCTACATCGTCCCCAAGCACATCTACGAGCCGCTGTCCGCCGACGACATCCTCACCTACGACGCCCTCGACGGCGTCGGGTCCGGCCCGTACACGTTGGAGGAGTGGGAGCCGGGCCGGTCGTGGACGATGGTCGCCAACCCGAGCTTCTACGGCTGGCCGGCGGCCGGGCCGACCATCGATCGCATCGTGTTCCGGCTGTTCGAGAACGGTGACGCCATGGCCGCAGCCATCGGCGCCGGCGAGATCGACGCCGCCCACAACATCCCGGCGGAGTCGGTCGATCCGCTCGATGCCGACCCGGACATCGTCGCCGTCGTCGGCCAGCAGGGCGGCTTCAGCGAGATCGGCATCAACGCCGGCGCCGGGGGGATCGGCGACGGCCATCCGGCCCTCCTCGATGTCGTCGTCCGCCAGGCGATCAACAAGGCGATCAACCGCGAGGCGCTCCTGGAACGGCTCGTCCTCGGCTACGGCACCGTCGGCGCGACGGTCTCGCCGTCGCCGGACCCGTCTTGGCGGCCCGAGATCCCCGACGAACTGTCGCTGTCCTACGACCCCGACGGCGCCAACCAGATGCTCGACGACGCCGGTTACCTCGACACCGACGACGACGGCGTCCGCGAGATGCCCGATGGCGGTCGCCCGCTGCGCCTGCGCTACGGGCAGCGCTCGGAGTCCGAGTACGAGCCGGCCCTGAGCGAATTCGTCATCGGCTTCCTCGAGGACATCGGCATGGCCGTCGAGCCCCAGGTCTACGACGACTCGGCGCTGACGGAGGTGATCGGCCGGGGCAACTACGACCTGTTCGCCTGGGGGTGGACGCCGTTCGTGGACCCGGATCCCCAGCTCTCGTACTTCACGTGCGACCAGGTGACCGTCGACCCGGCCGAGATCCTGTACAACGACGCCAACTGGTGCAGCGAGGAGTACGACGCCCTGTACGCGGAGCAGAACGTCGAGCTCGATCCCGAGCGGCGGCGCGAGATCGTCCATCAGATGCTGCTCCTGATGTACGAGGAGGCGCCGTACGTCGTGCTGTTCTACGACGCCGACCTGCAGGCCTACCGCACCGACCGCTTCGACGGCTGGGTCCTCCAGCCGTCCGAGACCGGGCCGGCGCTCTTCTCCAACACGTCGCCGAGCTACGTGCGCCTGCGCGCCGCCGGAACCGCGGCACCGCCGACGACGGTCCCGGCTCCCGCCTCGACCGCGTCGACCGCCTCGACCACCTCGACCGCCTCGACCGTCACGGGCTCGTCGGGCACCGGTCCGGTGACAGAACCCTCGGGTGCTGCGGTTCCGACATCGCCGCCAGCGACCGTCGGGCCGACCACCGCCGCGCCGACCACGGCCGCCGAGGACGACGACGGGGGCGGCTCCGGGGCCCTGATCGGCATCGCCATCGGCGCCGCCGTGCTCGTGGGCATCGGCGCGTTCGTGGCCGGCAGCCGGCGTTCATCGCGCGACGACCGCGAGTAGTCGCGTGAACCCCCGCTTCGTCGTCGCCAAGGTGACGGGGGCGATCGGGACGCTGGCATTCGTGCTGGCCTTCAACTTCTTCCTGTTCCGGGTCGTCGACGACAACCCGGTCGACAACCTGTTCCGCGGTCGCAATCTGTCGCCGACGCAGATCGCCTCGCTGGAGGAGCGCTTCGGCGTCGGCGACCCGCTCGCCCTGCAGTTCGTCAAGTACGTCCGCCAGACGTTGCAGGGCGATCTCGGCCTGTCGATCAAGAGCAGTCGCCCGGTCAGCGACGTGATCATGGACTCGCTGTGGCCGACGGTCTGGTTGGTCGGCACGGCCACCGCGCTGTCGATGGTGATCGGCACGCTGCTCGGCATTCACGCGGCGTGGAAGCGGGGCACCGTCACCGACAGCTCGGCCACGGCGTTCTCGATGATCACCTACTCGATGCCCGACTTCTGGATGGCGATGGTGCTCCTCGCCGCGTTCGCCATCAACCTGCGCTGGTTCCCGACGGGTGGGTTCGAGGATGCCGGGAGCACGGCGACCGGCTTGAGCGCGTTCCTCGACCAGGCCCACCACATGGCGCTTCCGGCCATCACGCTCACCCTCGGGTACATCGGCGAGTACATGATCCTGATGCGGGCGTCGATGCTCGACACCGTCAGCGAGGACTACCTCCAGCTGGCCCGCGCCAAGGGGCTCCGGGACACCGAGGTGCGCCGCCGCCACGCCGTCCCGAACGCCCTGCTGCCGCTCGTCAGCCTGTCGGCGCTGAACTTCGGCTACGTCCTGTCCGGCGCCATCGCCGTCGAGGCGATCTACTCCTGGCCGGGCCTTGGCCGGGCCACGTTCAACGCGCTGGAGGGGCCGGACTTCCCCGTCCTGCAGGGGCTGTTCCTCCTGTTCTCGGCCAGCGTCATCGTCGCCAACCTCCTGGCCGACCTCCTCAACGGCTACCTCGATCCCCGGGTTCGCCTGTCATGAGCGAGCTGAGTGACGTGGTCGTGCCGGGTTCGGCGCAGAGCCCGCGATCCGTGGCGTGGGCCCGGCGTCGCCGGGCCGCCGGCGAGGTGTGGGCGGCCTTCCGCCGTCACCGCCAGGCGATGGCCGGACTGATCATCCTCCTGGCCGTGACCGTCATGGCACTCGTCACGCCGCTGCTCGCCGACCGCACGGGGCTCAGCGCCGTCGACTCGCTCGACAACCCGGTCTGGGCGTCGCCGTCGGGCGACTTCTTCCTCGGCACCGACAACCTCGGCCGCAGCGTCGCCGTGCAGTTCCTGTACGGCTCGCGCACCAGCCTGCTCGTCGGCGTGGCGGCGACGATGCTGATCGTCGTCATCGGCTCGCTCGTCGGTGTGATCGCCGGCTTCATCGGTGGCTGGGTCGACTCGATCCTGATGCGCCTCAGCGACTGGTTCCTCGTCATCCCGTTCCTGCCGCTGGCGATCGTGCTGGCCCGCATCCTCGGACCGTCGATCTGGAACATCATCTTCGTCATCGGCGTGACGTCGTGGCCGTATGTCGCCAGGATCACTCGAGCCCAGGTGCTGTCGCTGCGCCAGCGCCTGTTCGTCGAACGGGCCCGTGCGCTCGGCGCATCTCGACGCCACATCGTGCGCCAACACATCCTCCCCAACGTCGCCCCGCTGATCCTCGCCAACGCCACGCTCGCCGTGCCGATCGCCATCCTCACGGAGACGACGCTGGCGTTCCTCGGACTCGGCGACTCCCGCAATCCGTCGTGGGGCAAGTCGCTGGAGGAGGCCTACACGGCGGGTGCGATCACCCGCAACGCGTGGTGGTACTACCTGCCCGCCGGCATCGGGATCATCGCCGTGGTGCTGGCGTTCACGATGTGCGGCCGGGCACTGGAGGAGATCCTCGACCCCCGCCTCCGGGAGAGACGGTGAGCGCGGGGTGACCGAAGCGGTCCTCGAACTTCGCGATCTGCACGTCACGTACCGGGCCGCCGGCGTCGACGTGCCCGCCGTGCGCGGCGTGGACCTGACCATCGGACCGCGCGACACGCTCGGCCTGGCCGGCGAGTCGGGGTGCGGCAAGTCGACGATCGCCGGGGCCGTGTTGCGTCTGCTGCCCCGCGCGACGCGGGTGGAGGGCGAGATCCTGCTGGAGGGGCAGGACGTGCTGAAGCTGCGTCCCGGCAAGGTGCGGGCGGTTCGCTGGACGACTGCGGCCATCGTGTTCCAAGGCGCGCTGCACTCGTTGAACCCGGTCCAGCGCGTCGGCGACCAGATCGCCGAGGCCATCGAGACGCACGCCCGCACGCGCTCGAGGCGCACGACGACGGCGCGCGTCGGCGAGCTGCTGGAGCGCGTCGGCCTTCCCGCCCGGCGCCGCCGCGAGTACCCGCACCAGCTCTCCGGTGGCCAGCGCCAACGAGTGCTCATCGCACTCGCCCTGGCGTGCGAGCCGGCGCTCCTCATCGCCGACGAGCCGACGACGGCGCTCGACGTGATGGTGCAGGCACAGGTGCTCAGCGTGCTGGAGGACCTCCAGCGCGATGCCGGCCTGGCCCTGCTGTTCATCACCCACGACCTGTCCGTGCTGCGCTCCTCCTGCCGCCGGTTGGCCGTGATGTACGCCGGCCGGATCGTCGAGGAGGGCCCGAGCGGCGCGGTGTTCGACGAACCGCGCCACCCCTACGCCCGTGCCCTCGCCAGCGCGTTCCCGACGATCGGCGACCCGGCGTCGCGCTACCGGCCGTCCGGTCTGGCCGGCGACCCACCCGACCCGACCGCGCTCCCGACCGGGTGCCCGTTCCACCCGCGCTGCCCTGTCGTCGTCGACGACGTGTGCCCCTCGCTCGATGTCCGGCTGCGCCCCGCCGGCCCGGCACGGGAGGCCGCCTGCGTGCACGTCGGGGGCGACGACGATGGCTGAACCGCTGCTGTCGGTGCGCGACGTCCACGTCCGCTTCGCCAGTCGGCGCGGCCCGGTGCATGCCGTCGCCGGCGTCGACCTCGACGTCGTGCCCGGTGAGGTGCTCGCCCTCGTCGGCGAGTCCGGCTGCGGGAAGACCACGCTGATCCGCTCGATCCTCGGCCTCGTGGCGCCGACGTCGGGGTCGGTCACGTTCGACGGGCACGTGGTCGGACGCGGCCATCGCCGGCTGCGGCGCCTCCGTCGCTCGGTGCAGATGGTGTTCCAGGACCCGACCGGTGCGCTCAACCCCCGGCACTCGCTGTACGAGTCGGTGGCCGAGGGGCTCCGCATCCACAAGGTCGAAGGCGACGAGATAGGGCTCGTCCACGACGCGCTGTCCCGGGCCGGACTGCGGCCGGCCGCCCGCTACGCCCCGCGCTACCCCCACGAGGTCTCCGGCGGTCAGCGGCAGCGGGCGCTGATCGCCGGCGCCATGGCGCTGTCGCCGCGGCTGCTCCTCGCCGACGAGCCCGTGGCCAGCCTCGACGCCTCGATCCGCGGCGAGATCCTGGCGCTGATGCGTGGGCTCGTCGACGACACGGGGGTCAGCATCGTCGCCGTCACCCACGACCTCGGGTTGGCGTGGAACATCGCCGACCGCATCGCCGTCATGTACCTCGGCCGCATCGTCGAGATCGGCGCCACCGAAGACGTGATCGGCGACCCGCAGCACCCGTACACGCGGGCGCTGCTCTCCGTCGTGCCGGAGTTGGAGGCCATGGAGCGCCAGATCCTGCGCGGGGAGACACCCGACCCGAGCAGGGTCCCATCCGGTTGCCGGTTCCATCCCCGTTGCCCGGTCGTGGCGTCGGGCGAGGCCGAGCGGCTCGGCATCCTGGCCCGCTGCACCGGCGAGGACCTGGCGCTGGCCCCGGTGCCCGGCGCCGCACCGCCCGACCGCGTCCACGCCCACCTCGCCGCCTGCCACGCTGTCAGCGCCGACGCGACGATCACTGCAGGTGGCGAGGGATCCGCTGGTGCCACTCCCGGGTGACGAACGGTCGGTCGTCCGACATCGTGCGCAGCTCGACGTCGACGTGGTAGTCGTCGGCGTCGGAGCGGACGCGCAGCTCGACGGCTGACTCGACCGTCGCCTCCGGCCAGGCGATGCGGAAGCGGCTGCGGCCGTGGGCCCACGCCCGACCGGGATCGGCCGTCGACACGCCGACCGTGCCGACGTACTCGGCGTCGACCTGGGCTCCGAACGCGCCGGGGTACGGACCGCCGTAGCGGGTGTGCGCCCGTACCTCCCGACCGAGCACGTCACGCTCGATGCGCCACTCGACGCCATCGTCGACCGGCGTCACGCCACGCCCCGGACGGAACTCATGGGTCGACGCCGGTGCGTCGCGCCAGACGGGCAGCGTCAGCAGGACCGCAGACCGGTCGACGCCCAGGCGCACCGGTGTGGGAGGGGGCCAGCAGTTCGGCCAGTCGCTGCCGCTGATCGCCAGCCGCAGGCGGTGCCCGGCGAGCAACGTCCAGGTCGTGGCCTCCAGCCCGACGGTGACGTCCATCCACTCGCCGGGGACGACGGGCTGCGGCGGGCGTCCCGCGGCGCCGGTGCCATCGGCCGGCCAGCACCCGCGGTGCGTGAGGTTCAAGAGGCCGCGGGTGATCAGGGCCGACGGGCCGTCCGGCAGGACGTCGCACAGCTTCACGGCGAGGTGGGCGACAGGAGCCGACGCCCGGACCCGCAGGGCGACGCGGACGTTGCCGGCCAGCTCGACCTCCTCGGTGACGAGCCAATCGAGCGTGATCGAGCGGGCATCGTCGATCCGTTGGTCCAGCGGCTGACCCCACGGCAACCCGCCGGCGCAGGAGATCCACGCCGCCGTGCCGACGTCCCCCTCGACGTCGAGCTCGGCGACGCCGTACGCACCCGCAGGTGCGGGCCACGTCTCCTCGACCCACCCCTCGGGCGGCCACGACGCCGCGTCGCGCCACACGCCTGGGTGCTCGGCCAGGTCGGGTTCGGGCACCACCGGCCGGCGGACGAAGACCTGTGCCGGCGCGGGCGCCGACGGTCGCCCGTCGCGCAGGTGCTCGTCGAAGAAGGCGACCATCTCGGCCGTGGCGTCGATGTGCGGTCCCGGACGGGACGTCGCCGGGTCCTTGTGCGCCCACGGCCCGGCCAGCAGGCGCCACGGCACCCGGAGGTGCGGCACCGTGCGGAACGTGTTGTTGCGGTACCCGTCGGCCCAGCCGGCGACGATCATCGTCGGGCAGGTGATCCGCTCGTACCCGGCGCCGTCCGGGCCGAGGCGGATCGAGCCGCGGCGCCACATCGGGCCGTCGACCTGCTCGCGCAGCCAGTCGAACACCCACGCCGGGGTCTCCTCGATGCGCCGCCGCCACTCGTCGAGCCACGGGAGGCCGGCCTCGCCGCCGGGGATCACCGGCGGGCCTTGGCCCCAGACCGCCGGCACCGGGGGCAGCGCGTTGAGCGCCACCATGTAGGCCACATAGTCCACGAGGTCGATGGCCCGCAGCACCCCGCCGCAGTGGTGGACGTCGTCGGTGTAGCGATCGTCGGTGGCGTAGAAGGCGACGACGGCACCGAGCTCGGGCACTCCATCGGCCGCCAGGTGGAGCGAGTTGAACCCCGAGTACGACGTCCCGAACATCCCGATCCGACCGGTGGACCACGGCTGGCGGGCCAGCCACGTGATGGCGGCCCGGAGGTCAGCCCGTTCGGCATCGGGGTATTCGTCGGTGGCGATGCCCCCCGACGAGCCGGTGCCGCGCAGGTCGATGCGGCACACCGCGAACCCGGCCGCGGCCAGTTCCTCGTAGTGCTCGGCGGACGACGCCGTCACGTCGTGCATGCGGTACGGCAGGGCCTCGATCAGCACCGGCCAGGGCCCGTCGCCGTCCGGGCGGTGGAGCGACGCGCACAGCGGCGTGCCGTCGGCCCCGGCGATCCACAGCACCTGACCCGACACCGCCAGGACGTTACCGTTGACCCATGAACGTCCCGGAGAGCGCCCCGGGAGCGATCGGGGCCGGACGGGCCGAGGCGCGGGCGGTGACCGCCTTGACGCCGACGCTCGCCGCGGCCTGCTACCTCGATGACGCCGTGTGGCAGACGGAGCGCCAGCGGATCTTCGGCCGCCAGTGGCTCGTCGCCGGCCGCGCCGAGGACCTGCCGGCGCCAGGTGACCACCTACGCGTCGACATCGCCGGCGAGTCGGTGGTCGTGGTGCGGCGCGACGACGGCTCGCTCGGCGGCTTCTTCAACGTCTGCCGCCACCGCGGCGCCGAGCTCGTCGCGCAGTGCGACGCCGAGCGGGGCCACTTCGGCTCGGCCGTGCGCTGCCCGTACCACGCCTGGACGTACGGCCTCGACGGCACGCTGCGGCGGGCGCCGTTCCTGCCCGCCGAGCGACTGGACGCCGACGCGCCCATCGCCCTTCACCCCATCGGCGTCGCCACGTGGGGTGGGTTCCTGTTCGTCCACCTCGACCCGGCGACGGCGCGACCGCTGGCCGACCAGCTCGGCGGGGTCCCCGACCGGCTCGTGCGTTACCCGCTCGACGAGCTGCGCCGCGGCGTCGCCTTCACGTACGCCGTGGCCGCCAACTGGAAGGTGCTGGCCGAGAACTACAACGAGTGCTACCACTGCGGTCCCGTCCACCCTGAGCTGTGCGAGCTCGTACCGGCGTTCCGGCGCGGTGGGGTCGGACTGGCGTGGACGGACGGCGTCCCCCACCGCCCCGGTGCGTGGACGTTCACGACGACCGGCACCTCGTCCCGCGCGCCGTTCCCCGAGCTCTCCACGTCCGAACGCGCACGGCACAAGGGCGAGCTCGTCTACCCCAACCTGCTGCTCTCGCTGTCGGCTGAGCACGCCGCGGCGTTCGCGCTGCGCCCGGTCGACGCCGGGCACACCGAGGTCCGCTGCGACCTGCTGTTCCATCCGGACGCGTTGGCCGACCCGGCCTTCGACCCGTCGGACGCCGCCGACCTCTGGGATCTCGTCAACGGCCAGGACTGGGCGATCTGCGAGAGCGTGCAGCGGGGCATGGCGTCGCGGGCGTGGCGGGGCGGGTGGTTCGCGCCGATGGAGGACGAGTCGGCCGACATCACCCGTTGGTACACCCGCGCCATGGCGCCGGGCTGATGGCGGCCCGGCTGGGCGTGGTCGGCCTGGGCGGGCTCGGCTCGGCCACCGCCTACTGGGCGGCCCGCCGCGGCGTCGACGTCGTCGGCTTCGAGCAGTTCGAGCTGGGCCACGTCCGGGGCGCCTCGCACGACCGCTCGCGGATCATCCGCCGCTCGTACCACACGCCGCGCTACGTGCGCTTGGCGGCCGACGCCTACGCCGCCTGGCGCGCCGTCGAAGAGGCGCTCGACGAGCCGATCGTCACGGTGACCGGCGGCGTCGACCTGTTCCCGACCGGCGCGGCGATCGACATCGGCACGTACACGTCGAGCCTGGCCGCCGAGGCGGTGCCGTTCGAGGTCGTCGACGGCGCCGAGGTGCAGCGGCGCTGGCCGGCGTTTGCCGGCGGCACGCGGATCGGCGACGACGTCACGGCGATCGTGTCGCCCGACACCGGGATCGTCCCGGCAGGACGGGCCACGGCGGCGCTGCAGCAGCTCGCCGTCGCCCATGGCGCCGACCTGCGC
>JACCUL010000447.1 GCA_013811855.1 Acidimicrobiia bacterium | reverse complement strand
GCCAGTTCAACGGTCGGCTCGAATGCCCGACCCACAACCGCCACGCCGACCGCCACGACCACCACGCCCAACCCGACCCAACCAGGCACATCACCTTCCTCGACGACCTCCGCGCCCGCCTGCGCTGGCACCACCTCCGCACCGAACCCGCCGACCCCGACAACGACGATGATCCACGCGGTCCGACCTTCATCTGACCTGACCTGACCTGACCACTCCTCGACGCGACTCACGCCGGCGGCCCGGCACGGGGCGACCAGCTGGGCCCACGAGACCATCACGGATCAGCGGAGCGGGCGGCGAGCTGGCGGACCAACTGCTCGCCGGACAGCCACGGCGCGCGGCTGCCATACGGGACGATGTCGGCCACCGGACGCCGCCGCACGGTGAGCGTCACGCGCTCGCCGCCCTCGACGGCGGCGACGACCTCGCCGGTTCGATTGCGCCGTCAGGCGGTGTCCCGGCATCTGAGTGCCGTGAGGGTGTGGCCAAGCGTTCGGATCGTGCGCTCCGTGATCGGGCTCACGACGAGGATGGCTTCTTGGACCCCCGCATCGGCGAACTCGGCGAGTCCGCTGGCGATGGCCTCGGGTGACCCTGACAACGGGCGCACGTCATGGGTATGTGGCCGATCTCGCTGACCCTCGTCCACAGTGACGAAAACGGTGGCGGTGCGCAGAACCGCGCCAGGCCGGCGCCCGGCGTCGTGAACGAGCTCACTGATCCGTTCATTCTCCGCCGCGAACCCCTCGGGGGTGTTGCCGTACCAGTCGTACCAGATGTTCCACGCGTCGGCGTGGGCCAGGGCGACCCGCAAGACCCGCTCCCCCGTTGAACCGATCATGATCGGAACCGGAACGGCCGGCCGGGGCAGCAGCACGGCGTCGTGAGCTCGCTCGAACTGTCCCTCGAACGTCACCCGCTCCCCGGCGAGCAGGCGGCGGATGATCTCGAAGGATTCGCCGAAGCGGGAGGCGCGGTGGTCGAAGGGGATCCCGAAGGCCCGGAACTCGGTCCCGTTCCAACCTGCGCCGAGGCCGAGCACCAGTCGTCCGCCGCTGATCTCCTGCACCGCGGCCGCCTTCCTCGCCAGCAAGCCGGCCGGCGCGAACCCCGCGCACGCCACCAGCGGGCCTAACCGAACACGATCGGTCACGGCCGCGAGGGCGCCGAGGAGGCTCCACGCGTCCCACGGCCCGCGCTCCTCGCGACCATCGTCGCGATAGAGAAGGTGATCGCCCAGCCAGATCGAGTCGAATCCGACGTCCTCGGCGGCCCGAGCCAGGGCGACATACTCCGGCCAGGACACCTCGCGCTCGACCTCAGGAAGTTGAACGCCGACGCGCAACCTGCTCCTGGCGCCGTCCCGATGATTGGACGTTGGCGCGCCTACCCCTCGTCTTCGTACTTGAACGACAGCCGCAGCTTCGTCCGGAACGTCGCTCCGCCGCTGTCGTCGAGATCGAGATCTTGTTGGACCACCTCAGCGACGCGGAGTTGGCGGATGCTCTCCCGAGCCTTCTTCACCGCCGTCAGGCCCGCGTCCTCCCACGACTCGCTGCTCGTGCCGATGATCTCGACGACCTTGTACACACTCATGGTGCGACCTCCTGGCTGGCGCGCCGACCCCTTCGGCGCGGCTGCAGTATGGCCGACCCGGCCGTCAGATCGTCGACGTGTGACGAGGCACCGCCACCAGCGCGGCCGACGCCATCGGGGCCAGCAGCGCCAGCATCTCGTCTCTGCGCAGCGTGGCACTGAACGGGGTGGAGTTGATCAGGCCGATCGCCGCGTGAACGGCGGCGCGGACGACCCGGCGGTCCCGGCCGGTGTGGACCGCGGCAGTGGCGTCGATCCAGATGCGGACGTAGGCCGCCTGCAATCGTCGGATGCGGCGGCGGTCGGCGTCGGGGGCGTGGACGAGGTCGCGCGCCTGGACGGTGATCAGCTCGGGGTGGTCGACGGCGAACTCGCAGTGCATGGCGATGAGGCCGTCGAGCACGTCCTCTGGCCGGTCGGCGTCGGCGGCGATCTTCTCGGCCCGCTCGAGCAGCGACTCGCTGATCGCCACCAGCATCTCGCCGAGCAGCGCCTCCTTGCTCTGGAAGTGGTGGTACAGCGCCGGGCCGGAGACGCCGGCGGCGGCGCCGATGTCGTCGACGGTGACGCCCCCGAAGCCCCGCTCGGCGAACAGTTCGGCGGCGACCGCCATCAGCTCGCTGCGACGCGTGGGCCGCGCCGCGCGACGGTCGAGCACGCCGTCGGCCGGCCGCGACCGGACGGCGCGGTCGCTCATCCGAACGGCACCAGGCCACCGGCGGCGGACGTGCGGCTCGGCACCGGGTGGCCGACGAGCTCGGGCAGGTCGCGGCTGATGCCGAGGACGGCCTCGAGGTCGATCCCGGTCTCGACACCGAGATCGTCGAGCACGAGCAGCAGATCCTCGGTCGCCAGGTTGCCGCCGGCGCCAGGCGCGAAGGGCGAGCCGCCGAGGCCGCCGACCGACGTGTCGAACCGGCGGACGCCACGCTCGATGGCGTGCAACGCGTTGGCGAGGGCGGTGCCCCGGGTGTCGTGGAGGTGCAGTCCGACGTCGGTTCCCACGGCGTCCAGCACGGCGTCGATACGGCGGGGTGTGGCCGTGCCCGTCGTGTCGGCGAGCGTGACGCGGTCGGCGTCCGTCCGGCGGACGCGCTCGATCACCGCCGTGACCTGATCGGGATCGGCGACATCCTCGAACGGGGAGCCGAAGCAGCACGACACGACGACGTCCACGACGACACCAGCCGACCGGCGATGACGAGCGGCGTCGACGATGCCGGCGAGTCCGGCCAGCGCGTCGTCGGTGCCGACGCCGACGTTCTTGCGGCTGTAGCCATCGGACGCCGACACGGTGATCGTCAGGGCGTCGATCCCGGCGGCGCGGGCCAGCTCGGCGCCCTTGCGGTTGGGCACCAGCGCCCACCAGCGCGTGCCGGCCACCGCCGGCAGCGCGGCCACGACGTCGGCGGCGCCGGCCATCGACGCGACGGCGGTCGGCGAGACGAACGACGCCGCCTCCACCTCGGCCACACCAGCATCCGCGAGGCGACGGGCCAGCTGCGCACGCGCCGATGGCTCGACGGGCCGCTCGGACTGCAGGCCGTCGCGAGGGCCGACGTCCCTGATCACGACCGTCGGCGAGCTCACCGACCTGAGTCTACGTTAAGCTCAGCCTGAGTGAACGCTCAGGCGACATTCGACTGGCCACGCATCGGAACGTCGCTGCCACCTGACGCGACTGGCGAGAGCATGGACGTGCTCGTCGCCGACCTCCGTGAACGGCAGGCGACGGCACGGCGCGGCGGCCCGGAGACCATCCGCGAGCGCCACGTCGACCGCGGCAAGTTGCTGCCCCGGGACCGGCTGGAACGGCTGCTCGATCCCGGCTCGCCGTTCCTCGAGCTGTCGCCGCTGGCCGCCAACGGGATGTACGACGACGAGGCGCCGGGCGCCAGCATCATCACCGGCATCGGGCTCGTCGCCGGGCACCCGTGCGTGGTCGTCGTCAACGACGCCACCGTCAAGGGCGGCACGTACTTCCCGATCACGGTCAAGAAGCAGCTGCGGGCCCAGGAGATCGCCCTCGAGAACCGGCTGCCGTGCATCTACCTCGTCGACTCCGGCGGCGCCTTCCTCCCCGAACAGGACCAGGTGTTCCCCGACCGTGACCACTTCGGGCGCAGCTTCTACAACCAGGCCCGCATGTCGTCGATCGGCATCCCGCAGGTCGCCGCCGTGCTCGGATCGTGCACGGCCGGCGGGGCCTACCTGCCGGCGATGAGCGACGAGGCCGTCATCGTGCGCGACCAGGGCACGATCTTCCTCGGCGGGCCGCCGCTCGTGAAGGCGGCGACCGGTGAGGTGGTCAGCGCCGAGGATCTCGGCGGTGGGGTGCTGCACGCCCGCCGCTCCGGCGTCGTCGATCACCTGGCCGACGACGACTGCCACGCGCTGCAGATCGTGCGCGACATCGCCGCCACGTTCCCCGAGCCGCCGCCCCCACCGTGGCCGGTCGGTCCCGGCGACGAGCCGGCGTTCGACCCGAGCGAGCTCGACGCCGTCGTGCCCACCGACGCGCGCCAGCCGTACGACGTGCACGAGGTGATCGCCCGGCTCGCCGACGCCAGCCGGTTCCTCGAGTTCAAGACCGAGTTCGGCTCCACCCTGGTCACCGGCTTCGCCCACATCCACGGCCATCCCGTCGGCATCGTGGCCAACAACGGCGTGCTGTTCTCGGAGTCGGCGCTGAAGGGCGCCCACTTCATCGAGCTGTGCGACCGGCGGACGATCCCGCTCCTGTTCCTGCAGAACATCACCGGCTTCATGGTCGGCGCCGAGTACGAGGCCGGCGGCATCGCCAAGCACGGCGCCAAGATGGTCACCGCCGTCGCCTGCGCACGCGTGCCCAAGCTGACCGTCGTGATCGGTGGCTCGTTCGGGGCCGGCAACTACAGCATGTGCGGCCGGTCGTACTCACCACGCTTCCTCTGGACGTGGCCGAACGCCCGCATCTCCGTGATGGGCGGCGAGCAGGCGGCGTCGGTCCTCGCCACCGTCCGGCACGACCAGATGGAGCAGCGCGGCGAGACGTGGTCGGTCGAGGACGAGGAGGCGTTCAAGGCGCCGATCCGCGACCAGTACGAGCACCAGGGCCACCCGTACTACGCCACCGCCCGACTCTGGGACGACGGCATCATCGAGCCCGCCGACACCCGTACCGTGCTCGGCCTCGCCCTCGGCCTCGTCGGCCGTGCGCCCCTGCCCGACGTCAACTACGGCGTCTTCCGGATGTGATGTTCGGGACCGTCATGGTGGCCAACCGCGGCGAGATCGCCGTGCGGGTCATTCGCACGCTGCGCGCGCTCGGCATCCGCTCGATCGCCGTGCACAGCGACGCCGACGCCGGCGCACGCCACGTCCACGAGGCCGACCGGGCGATCCGCATCGGCGGCGTCGCTCCCCGCCAGGCGTACCTCGACATCGAACGGATCGTCGCCGTCGCCGGCGTTGCCGGGGCCGAGGCGATCCATCCGGGCTACGGATTCCTGGCCGAGAACGCGGCCTTCGCCGAGGCGTGCGCGGCGGCCGGGATCTGCTTCGTCGGACCGTCGCCGGAGACGATCAGGGCGATGGGCGACAAGATCGCCGCCAAGCGGACCGTGGCCGCCGGCGGGGTGCGGGTCGTGCCTGGCACCGACGATCCCGGGCTGGACGACGCGCAGCTCGCCGAAGCGGCACGCGACATGGGGCTGCCCGTGCTGATCAAGCCGTCGGCGGGCGGCGGCGGCCAGGGCATGCGCCTCGTCACCGATCCCATGAAGCTCGTCGAGGAGATCGCCGCCGCCCGGCGGCTGGCCCGCAGCGCGTTCGGCGACGACACGCTCCTCGTCGAGCGCTTCGTGCCCGACCCGCGGCACATCGAGATCCAGATCGCCGCCGACACCCACGGCGCCGTCGTCCACCTCGGCGAACGGGAGTGCAGCCTCCAGCGCCGCCACCAGAAGGTCGTCGAGGAGGCGCCGTCACCGTTCGTCGACGGGGCTCGGCGAGCCGCGATGGGCGCCCAGGGCGTGGCCGCGGCGCGGGCCTGCGGGTACGTCAACGTCGGGACCGTCGAGATGATCGTCAGCGGCGACGCGCCCGACGACTTCTTCTTCATGGAGATGAACACTCGGCTGCAGGTCGAGCATCCGGTGACGGAGCTGGTGTACGGCGTCGACCTCGTCGAGACGCAGCTGCGCATCGCCGCCGGCGAACCGCTGCCGTGGCGGCAGGACGACCTCCACCCGTCCGGCCACGCCATCGAGGCGCGCGTCTACGCCGAGGACGCCGACCGAGGCTTCCTGCCGACCGGCGGTGTCGTGCGTGCGCTGCGCGAGCCTTCTGGGCCCGGCGTGCGCGTCGACTCGTCCCTCGTCGATGGGTTGGTCGTCGGCTCCGACTACGACCCGATGCTCAGCAAGGTCATCACCGTCGCCCCGACCCGCGCCGAGGCCATCGACCGGCTCGACGAAGCGCTGGCCGAGACCTGCATCCTCGGCGTCACCACGAACGTCGCCTTCCTGCGCCGACTGCTCGCCGACGACGACGTGCGCGCCGGCCATCTGGACACCGGCCTGATCGAGCGCCGTCAGGACGAGCTGACCGGCGACGGCGACCCGCCGCCCGATGCGCTGCGGGCCGCGGCGTCCGCACTGCTCTCCG
>JACCUL010000415.1 GCA_013811855.1 Acidimicrobiia bacterium | reverse complement strand
CCGTCGACGGCGCCGGGCCGGACGTTGCCGGCGCGGGCGCCGGCGGAGCCAACCCGGGCCAGGCCGGATCGAGAGGGGCGACACGAACCGAGGCGAGGGCGCGCTCGACGAGCGTCGCCCGCCCGGCGTCGTCCGTGCGGGTCGTCGATGCCATAGTCGTGCGGCCGTCGACGTGCACGCGCACCGTAATCCCCACGGTGTCTTCGGCCACATTCTGGTGGATGCGCGAGTTGGCGAAGCGGGTCAGCGCCAAGCGGTCGTGGTCGACGGACACATCGACGTCGGCCGTGGCGGCGGCGCTCGCCACCGCGTCCAGGACCTGCGCCGCGACCTCCTGCTCGCGCGTCACGCCCGCACCCCGACGCGGACGTTGCGGAAGCGGGCCGGCGCCGCAGGATGGCCGGTGTGGCCGATCTGGCCGGGCTGGCCCTTGCCACAGTTCGGCGTGCCCCACGGCTCGATCTCGGACGAGAGCATGTCCATCGACCGCCAGAACTGCGGGCCGATGCCCGTGTACGTCGGGTTGCGCAACATCCGTCCGCGCCGGCCGTCCTTGACCTCCCAGGCGATCTCGCAGCCGAACTGGAAGTTCAACCGCTTGTCGTCGATCGACCACGAGCGGTTGGTGTCCATGAAGATCCCGTCGTCGGTCTCGGCGATGATCTGCTCGAGGGTGTGCGGGCCCGGCTCGAGGCCGACGTTGGTCATCCGCACCATCGGCAGCCGGGCCCACCCGTCGGCCCGCACGCTGCCGGCGTAGTCGAGGCCCGCCGCCGCCGCCGAGTCACGGCCGGCCAGCACGCCGACCCACCGGCCCTCCCGCACCGCGTCACGGGGGGTCGCCGGCGTCCCCTCGTCGTCGAACGCGAACGATCCGAGCGCGCCGGGGATCGTCGGGTCAATGGTGATGTTCATCAGCTCCGACCCGTACTCCAGCGAGCCGAGCTGCGCGAGGTCGAGCCAGGATGTGCCGGCGTACGCCGCTTCCCAGCCGAGGATGCGGTCGAGCTCGATGGCGTGGCCGACCGACTCGTGGATCTGCAGCGCCAACTGCTCGGAGCCGAGGATGAGGTCGGTCGTCCCGGCGGGGCAGGCCGGCGCCGCCAGCAACGCCCTCGCCTCGTCGGCCACGCGCGCCGCGTGGGCGAGCAGGTCGAGGCGCTCGACGAGCTCCCATCCCTGGGTCCCGTACTGGCCGCGGGTCGCCGGGTAGGAGCGCCGTTGCGTCTCCCCGTCGCCGATGGCCGTGGCGCCGATCGCCGCGCCGCATTCGCGGATCCGCTGGTCGATGCGGTGGCCTTCGCTGGACACGAACCACTTGGCCGTCTCCCACGCCTGGTAGCTCGCCTCGGCGATGTCGGCGCCGTGCTCGACCATCGTCTCCGTGGCGGTGACGAGCAGGTCGCCCTTGTCGGTCAGCGACACCTCGAACGGGTCGACGGCGCAGTCGCTCGCCCACGAACCGCCAGCGGCCTCGGTGGGAATGAGTTGGGCCGTCGATCCGGCGACGCGAGCACTGGCCGCGGCGATCGCGGCGGCGCTCGCCCCGGCCGATCGAGCGGCCTCGTCGGTGAGATCGGGCACGGCGAAGAACCCCCACCCCGAACCGACCAGCACGCGCACGCCGACGCCGGCGTCCTCGCGCTGCGCGACGTCCTCGACGGCGTGGTTGCGGGCGGCCATGGACTCGTACCGGCGGATCATCACACGGGCGTCGGCGTACGTCGCGCCGGCGTCGAGCGCCGCCTGCACGGCCACATCGGCGACCTCGAACTCACTCATGCCGGTGGACCATAGCCACGCCCCCTGCCGCGAGGATCGGTGGAGAATGGGGGGCGTGGACAGCCGAACAGCACCAGATCGGACGGCGGTGGCGACTGCGACCGCCGCCGCCGCGCTCGGATTCGCGAGTGCCGGGATCAGCGCGTACTGGGCGCTCGGTGGGACCGCGCTGCTCGACACCGTCGGCGGGGACATCGAGCGGTGGGGCCGCGAGCGCGGCACCGCAGTGGTCGCGGCGCTGTGGACCGTGGTGGCGATCAAGGTCGTCGTCGCGCTGGCCGCACCGGTCCTGGTGGGCGTCGTGGCGAATCGTCTCCCGGCCTGGACGAGGTCGGTGGTGCTTCGCGCCCTGGGTTGGACGACGGCGATGTTGTTGACCGCTTACGGCGCTGTGCTCACCATCGCCGGCGTGCTCATCGAGGCAGGGGCGATCGATGCCGATGCAACGGCCGACGATCGCGCGCTGGCTTGGCACACGTACCTCTGGGACCCGTGGTTCGCGCTCTGGGGTGCAACCTTCCTCGTCGCCCTTTGGCGCACGCGCCGAACCGAACTCAGCGGAAGGCGATCGTGAAGCAGCGATCCCCGAGCCGGCCGAGCGCGTACCGCACGTAGTCGAGACCGAAGTCGGCGTACAGGCCGCGGCACTGCTCGCTCCACGCCAGGGCCGCAGGGTCCGACATGCGATGGACGACCTGCAGGATGCCGCCGTCGTACACCCGGTACTCGGCCCACGTGCCAGGGAAGTCCTTGACGCAGCCGACCTCCACCGAGGGGACGCTCCCGGCGACCAGGCGGACACGATGGCGATGCGTGTGACCGGCGGTGTAGGCCACGAGCGCCGGCCGGCGAGCGAGCACGGCGCTCAGCGCGTCGCTGGCATCGGGGTGGATGCCGAAGTACTCGGGATCGCGCTCGCCCTCGATCCACTGCTGGTGGTGGCCCATGGCGATGACAGGGACGGTGGACGCGGCGGCGCCGGCGTCGAGCCAATCGAGCTGCCCGACCGACAAGGTGCCGGTCGCGCTCGCCGGGATGACCGTGTCGAGCAGCGCGACCGCCACCCCCGGGAGCTCGATCCACTGGTCACCGGCGTACTCGGTCTGGCCGCGGGTGACGTCGTGGTTGCCTCGCACGACGTGGAGGCGGTCGCCGAACGGCCGGCGGTAGCACGCCTCGAAGGCGGCGAACTCCTCGTCCGTCCCGTCGGTCGACAGGTCACCCTTGACGATGACCGCGTCCAGGTCGGCGGCCGCCATCTCGGCGGCGGCGGCCCAGTTCATGGTCTCGGGGTACGGCGGCGCGCCGGGCGGGGCGACCTTGACCGGCCCGCCCGGTTGCTCGTCGATGCGTCCCGCCTCCACCTCGCCGAAGTGGAGGTCGTTGACCGTGCCGAACCGGCACTGCAGCCGTCCGGTCGGGCGGGGCAGCGTGCGGAAGTCGATGCCGTGCCGCTCGTACGGCTGGTCCGGCTCCAGGCCGCCGACGTGGTCGACATCGGCGCCGTCGTGGAACGTGGCCGCGTCGTCGGCGACCGTCGTCAGCTCGTGTGGCACGGGCCGCTCACACCGTTCACATCCATGGCCGCGCCCGGCGCAGGGGGAGCGGCTGGCTCCACCAGCGACCGCTGAACCGCCACGCCGCGGTCCGTCGGGCTTCCTCCTCGGCCTCGACCGCCCGCGGCCACGCCGCCTCGACCGCCGCACCGATGGCCGCCGCCTCCTCGTCGGTCACGCGCTGGCGGCTCTCGACCGTCGCCATGGCGGCGATGCTATGCCGAGGACTTCCCATCATCACTGGGCGCGGTGGATCGCGCCCAAGCGGTGAACGAGAACCCGGTCGTCAGGCGATGCGGCCGCCGACCATCGCTGCTGTCGCCTCGTCCGCGGGGTGGAACAGCTCGACGTGCAGCTCGTCGAGCGTGATGTCGACCGGGGTCCCGAACGACGTGTTGGTCGAGAACCACGACTGCACCATCGCCTCGCCGCGATCGTCGACGACCCGGAGCTGGAGCGGCACGATGACCGACGGCGTACCGGAGCGGGTGCGCCACGATCCGTCCAGGCCGATCACCGTCGGGTAGGCCGACACCTCGTCGAGCAGCGCCCGGACGCGGGGATCGCGGGTCACGGCGACCTGGCGGTCGAGCGTGCCGAGCAGGTGGTGGGCCCGTTCGTCGAGGTTCTCGATGCGACCGGCCATGCCGTCGCGGTGGAGCGTGACGCGGTACACGTTGAGCGGCGGCTGCAGCAGGTGCTCGGCCACGCCGGCCAGCAGGCTCTGGGCGCCGGTGTTCGCCATGACGAGGTCCCAGCCCCGGTCGACGACGACCGCCGGGTACGGGTCATGGGCCCGCACGAGCTCGGTCAGCGCGGCGCGCACGCTGCGCAGCGCGTCGTCACCGAGCGGGGTCTGGCGGTAGCGCGGCGCGTACCCCGCGGCGAGGAGCATCGCATTGCGCTCCCGCAGCGGCACGTCGAGGTGCTCGGCCAGGGCGAGCACGAGCTCGGGCGACGGTTTGGCCTTGCCCGTCTCGACGTAGCTGAGGTGGCGGGTGGACACGCCGGCCTCCAGGGCCAGATCCATCTGGCTACGCCGGCGATCCTCCCGCCAGTCCCGCAACATCGCGCCGACCTGGCCGCGGGCGGTGGTCGTGCTCGTCACGGACCGAATGTACCGAGCGAGCGGTTCAGCGACCGGGGACGTCCTCACCGACGAAGCCGATGATCCGATGGAGCCGGCCGTCGGCGTCGAACTTGGCGACGTCGAGCCCTGCGATCGTCGGCTCGGCCCCCGGCGCGTCGAGCGCCCACGTGAACCGGACCAGGTCGCGGTGGGCGTCGACGTCGCTGGTGCGGCGCATGACGAGCCCTGGGAACTGCGCTTGCACGGCGGCGATCATCGCGTCGTACGCCTCGAGACCGTCGGCCTCGAGCATCGGATCGCGGTACCACAGGTCGGCGCCGAGCGACCGCTCGATCAGCTCGGCCCGCGCCGCAGGGTCGGTCTCGTTCCACGTGGCCAGGTAGGCGTCGACGACGGACGTATCGACGGCGGGAGTGGTGGTGGTGGTGGTGTCAGTGGTCATGCCACTCACCATGACGGTCGGGTGGCAGCGAGTCGATGACGTGTCAGGTCAAGGGCGTTCTGGCGCGAGGTTTGTCGGGAAAGTCCTGCCTGCACAGACCTCGTCAGAACCCCTTACAGCGGCATGTTGCCGTGCTTGCGCCGCGGCAGGTCTTCGCGCTTGGTGCGCAGCATGGCGAGACCGGCGACGATCTTCTGGCGGGTCTCGGCGGGGTCGATGACGTCGTCCACGTAGCCCCGCTCGGCCGCCGCGTACGGGTTGGCGTAGCGCTCGGTGTACTCGGCGACCAGCTCGGCTCGGCGGGCGGTCGGGTCGGCGGCCTGCTGCAGCTCGCGGCGGTACACGATCTCGACCGCCCCCTGCGGGCCCATCACGGCGAGCTCGGCGGACGGCCAGGCGAACGCCAGGTCGGCGCCGATCGACTTCGAGTTCATGACGACGTACGCCCCGCCGTACGCCTTGCGGGTGATGACCTGGATGCGCGGCACGGTCGACTCGCAGTAGGCGTACAGCAGCTTGGCGCCGTGGCGGATGATGCCGCCGTACTCCTGGTCGACGCCGGGCAGGAAGCCGGGCACGTCGACGAACGTGACGAGCGGGATGTTGAACGCGTCGCAGGTCCGCACGAAGCGGGCCGCCTTCTCCGCCGACTCGATGTCGAGCACGCCGGCGAGGACCATCGGCTGGTTGCCGACGATGCCGACGGTGCGCCCGTCGATGCGCCCGAACCCGCACAGGATCGAGCGGGCCCAGTGCGGGAAGTACTCGAGGAACTCGGCGTCGTCGAGCACGGCCTTGACCACGGCGTGCATGTCGTAGGGCAGGTTGGGGCTGGCCGGCAGCACCTCGCGCAGCTCCGGGCACAGTCGGGCCGGATCGTCCTCGCTGTCGAGGCGGGGCGGCTCCTCCATGTTGTTCTGGGGCAGGAACGACAGCAGGTAGCGCACGTCGTCCAGGCACGACTTCTCGTCGGTGGCGACGAACGTGGCGACACCCGACTTCGAGGCGTGGCTCATCGCCCCACCGAGCTCCTCGAGCGTGACCTCCTCACCGGTGACGGTCCGCACGACGTCGGGGCCGGTGATGAACATGTGCGACGACTCGCGGACCATGAAGATGAAGTCGGTCATCGCCGGCGAGTAGACGGCGCCGCCGGCGCACGGTCCGAGGATCACCGAGATCTGCGGCACCACACCCGACGACAGCACGTTGCGGTGGAAGATGCCGCCGTAGCTGGCCAGGCTGACGACGCCCTCTTGGATGCGGGCGCCGGCGCCGTCGTTGAGTCCGACGACAGGCGCGCCGACCTTCAGCGCCAGGTCCATCAGCTTGTGGATCTTCTCGGCGAACACCTCGCCGAGCGCGCCGCCGAACACCGTGAAGTCCTGCGAGAACACGAACACCTTGCGCCCGTCGACCTTGCCCCAGCCGGTGACCACGCCGTCGGTGTAGGGCCGTTCCTCCAGCCCCGAGGCGTGGGCCCGGTGGCGGGCCAGCAGGTCGAGCTCGTGGAACGAGCCGTCGTCGAGCAGGTAGTCGATGCGCTCGCGGGCCAGCAGCTTGCCCTTGGCGTGCTGGCGCTCGACGGCGTGCGGCGACCCGGCGTGGTAGGCCTGCTCGCGCCGCTGTTGCAGGTCCTCGATCCGTTCGTGCATCGGGTTGGGGCTGGACACGCCAGCGAAGTTACTGCGCGCCGTCGAGCCCGCCGGGCGGCGTCAGCGCAACTCGACGCGCCGCACCTTGCCCGTCGCCGTGCGGGGCAGGGCGGCGACGAACTGGACGTCGCGGGGCACCTTGTACCGGGCGAGGTTGGCGCGGACGTGCTTGCGCACCTGGGCCGCGGTCAGCCGGGCGCCGCGCCGGCGCACGACGACGGCCTTCAGGCGCTGGCCGAACTGCTCGTCGGGGATGCCGACCACGGCCACCTCGGCGACGGCCGGATGGGCGGCCAGCAGGTCCTCGACCTCGGCCGGAAACACGTTCTCGCCGCCGGACACGATCATGTCGTCGTCGCGCCCCTCGACGAACAGCCGGCCGTGGCCGTCGAGGTGCCCGACGTCGCCGCTCGACAGCAGGCCGTCGACGGACGCCTTGGTACCGCCTCCGGTGTAGCCCTCGAACCGCGACGAGCTGCCGACGAAGATCCGCCCCGTCACTCCTGGCGGTACCTCGGCCCCGGCTTCATCGAGGATCCTGACCGCCGTGCCGGGCACGGCGCGACCGGCGGTCGACGGCGCGGCGGCGAGGTCGGCCGGCCCCGCGACGGTCGCCATCGACACTTCGGTGGACCCGTAGCAGTTGTAGAGGATCGGCCCGAACCGGTCCGCGACGGCGCGCACCAGCGGTGCGCCGAGGGCTGATCCGCTGGCCGCGATGTAGCGCAGCGACGACGTGTCGAACCGGGACAGCTCGTCGTCGGGAAGGTCGAGGATCCGCTGCAGCATGACGGGCACGACGGCCAGCCCGTCGGCCTCGTGCTCGGCGACGGACGCCAGCGTCGCCGTCGGGTCGAAGGAGCGCTGCAGCACGACGGTCGACGACATGCTCATGCCCACGCCGAGGTGCACAAGGCCCCACGCGTGGAACAGCGGGGCGGCGACGACGACCGTGTCGCGGGCCCGGATCGGGATCACCTGCAGCAGCGGCCCGAGCGCCTCGGCCGAACCCTGGCCGCCCCGCCGCGCCCCCTTCGGTCGGCCCGTCGTCCCGGACGTGAGGATCACGGCGCGACCCTGCTGGCGCACCGGGAGGAGTGGAAGGTACGAGCGCTGCTCGGCCAGCGCGAGCAGCTCGGCCTCGCCAACGAGCTCGACGGCCGCCGCCGTCGCCACGTCGGCGAGATCGTCGTCGTGGACGATCACGTCGACACCTTCGGCGGCGGCGACATCGGCCAGCTG
>JACCUL010000410.1 GCA_013811855.1 Acidimicrobiia bacterium | reverse complement strand
CAGGACGCCGCCGAGTACGCCGGCGCCCGCAAGCCGGTGCACATCATCGAAGAGCCGATGGCCGCCGCCATCGGGGCCGACCTGCCCGTGCACGAGCCGAGCGGCAACATGGTCGTCGACATCGGCGGGGGCACGACCGAGGTGGCGGTCATCTCCCTCGGCGGCATCGTCACCGCCCAGTCGGTCCGGGTCGCCGGTGACGAGCTCGACGACGCTGTGCTCCAGTACGTCAAGAAGGAGTTCTCCCTGGCCATCGGCGATCGCACGGCCGAGGAGATCAAGATTCAGATGGGCTCGGCGTGGCCGATGGAGGAAGAGCTCACCGCCGACATTCGCGGTCGCGATCTGATCAGCGGGCTGCCGCGCACGATCCAGCTCACCTCCGAGCACGTGCGCGAGGCCATGGCCGAGCCGGTCGCCGCCATCGTCGACGCCGTCAAGACGACGCTCGACAAGACCCCGCCCGAACTGGCCGCCGACATCATGGAGGACGGCATCACCATCACCGGTGGTGGCGCCCTGCTCGGCGGCCTCGACGAACGGCTGGCCCACGAGACGGGCATGCCGATCCGCGTCGCGCCCGAGCCGCTGTACAGCGTCGTCATCGGGTCCGGTCGCGCCCTCGAGAACATCGACGCCATGCGTGGCTTGATGTCGCTCGGCGGCGACGACTGAGCGATCGCCGTACGACCGACCAGTGGGCATCTACACGCCGGGCCGTCGGCGCGCGATCGCGCTCTTGTTGCTCACCTCGATCCTGCTCTTGACGATCGACCTGCGCGGCAACGAGATCCTCGACGCGACGCGCAACGGCTTCGACAAGGTGCTCCAGCCGTTCGAGACGGCGGCCGAGGTCGTCTCCCGGCCGGTGCAGAACGCGTGGCGGGGGATCAACGACTACGAGCGTCTCGATGAGGAGAACCAGCGCCTGCAGGAGCAGATCGACGCCCAGACCGCCGATCTCGTCACGGCCCAGGCCGTGATCATCGAGATCAACAAGGGCTCCAACGACGGCATCCAGGTCGGCATGGCCGTGCTGACGACGGCCGGGCTGGTCGGCAAGGTGACGGCCCCGGTCGAGCCCGACCGGGCGCGCATCATGCTCGTCACCGACTCGCGCTTCAGCGTCGACGTCAAGCTCGTGCCGGCGGCACCCCCGCCCGAGACGACCACGACGACGACGACCCCGCCGACGTCGACGACGTTGACGCCGCCGGCGGCGGTGCCCGGCGCCACTCCCACTGGCTCCTCCTCCACGACGACCCCGGCCGCCCCGGACAACGGGTCTTCGACGACGGCGGCGGCACCGACGACGGCCCCGGGGGAGACGACCACGACGACGAGCACCACGGTCGCCGCCGCGGCGCCGGAGGTCGCGACGACGACAACGATCGACGTCGACCTCGTGCGCGAGACCGGCGGCTTCGCCGGGCAGGGCGAAGGCGAGTTGCCGGCGGTGGTCTATCTCGACAACACCCCGTCGCTCGGGCGTTTCGAGGTCGGCGACCTCGTGTTCACGTCGGGCAGCCACGACAGCCTGGCCCCGGCCAACATTCCCGTCGGACGCGTCGTCAACGTCATCGAGCGCACGACGTCGCAGGGCCCGATGCTCCAGATCGAACCGTTCGCCAACCTTGACTCCCTGTACTTCGTGCGGGTCGTGCTGTACCAGCCCGGCGTCGAGGTCGGCGCCGGTGACGCCGCGGGCGACTGATGTTCGCCTCGCTCGTCCAGGGGCCGCTCCTGCGCCTCATCTCGGTGGGCCTGATGCTCGTCGCCCTGCAACGGACGCTGTTCACGGACCTGCGCCCGTTCGGCGTCGCCGTCCAGATCGTGCTCGGCATGGCGGCCGCCGCCGGCGCCGCCGCCGGGTCCCCGGGCGGCGCCCTCGCCGGCTTCGTGCTCGGCCTCATGTACGACCTCGGCGTGGGCACGCCGCTCGGCTCGTCGGCCATCACGATGGGCCTCGGCGGCTTCGTCGCCGGCTACATCACGCTGATCACGGTCGAGCGGCACTGGTGGTTGTCGGCGCTCTTCACCGGCGTCGGGGCGGCGACCGGCGAGTTCCTCGTGCCCGTGGTCCGTGCGTTCATCGGTGAGGAGCACGTGTTCACGCCGCGCCTGTTCACGATCGTGCCGGTCGTCGCGGTGGCCGCGATGGTCGCGTCGCCGCTGCTCGTCCCGCTCGGGCGGTGGTGCATGCGCGTGCGCAGCTCCGGCCTCAAGCCGTCCCTCGACCGCGTGGATGTCGCCGAATGACGCGAGCAGACTGGCGCCATGGCTGTTGATCGGCGCGCCACCCGGCTGGGCGTCCTCGGCCTCGTCGCCACCCTGTTGTTCAGCGCGCTCGGGGTCCGGCTGTGGTTCCTGCAGACCGTCGAATCGACGCAGCTGCAGGAGACCGTCGACCAACTGCGCACCGTCGAGGTGAAGGTCGCTCCAGAACGGGGCCGCATCTTCGACGTCGACGGCCGCATCCTCGCCGACAACCGGGGGGTGTTGACGGCCAGCGTCGACTGGGCGGCGATGCGCGACGAGATCGATCGGGCCACGCTGTTCAACCGCCTCTCCGGCTGGTTGGAGATGACGGTCGAAGAGATGGAGACGCGCTACGACAGTGGCCGCTACAGCCGGTACCTGCCGATGCCGTTGGCCGAGGACATCCCTGAGAACGTCGCCGTCTCCTTGCAAGAACGCATCGAGGACTTCCCGGGCCTTGTCGTCGACACGACGTGGGAGCGGGTGTACCCGTACGCCCCGATCGCCAGTCACGTCGTCGGCTACATGGGGTCGATCACGGGTGAGGACGCCGAGGACTACGAGGCCAAGGGCTACGACACGTCGTCGGAAGGCGAGAACGTCGGGCGCAGCGGCGTCGAGCTGAGC
>JACCUL010000106.1 GCA_013811855.1 Acidimicrobiia bacterium | reverse complement strand
GGGTTCAACGGCTCGCGCCGCGTGCCACGTTGCCCGTGCGCTCGGGGCGGCGCAGATCGTGCTCGCGGTCCCCGTCGGACCGCCCGGATTGCAACACCGGCTCGCCGACGTGACCGACGAGTTCGTGGGCCTCCACCAGCCCCGCTCGTTCTCAGCGGTCGGCCAGTTCTACGTCAACTTCGACCAGACCACCGACGCCGAGGTCATCGCCGCGCTCTCGATGTAACCCACTATCTGGTTGTGCTCAGTCCCACCCGGCGATCTGGTCGTCCAGCGTCCCGCGACTGGGACCGTCGACAACCAGATCAGCGGACGCTGCCGACGTTGGCACGGCTGGCAGACTCAGGGCATGGTGATCGGAGTCGGCGTCGATGTCGTTGACGTCGAACGCTTCCGGGCATCGTTGACCCGGACCCCGACGATGCGTGATCGCATCTTCACGCCCGCCGAGCTCGATCACGTGGCGACAAAGTTCGATCCGGTGCTCTCGCTGGCGGCCCGGTTCGCGGCGCGGGAGGCAGTGATGAAGGCGATGGGACTCGGGCTGGGCGCGTTTGGCTTTCACGACGCGTCGGTGCGAATCGACGACGCCGGCGCACCCCACCTGATCATCAGCGGCCAGGCCGCCACGCTCGCCGTCGAGCGCGGCATCGACACCTGGCACCTTTCTCTGGCTCACGACGCCGGCGTCGCCACGGCCATGGTCGTGGCCTCCGGCCAGCCATGACGCCGATCTTGACGCCGAAAGAAATGGCCGCCGTCGACGCGGCCGCGTCCGAACCGGTCGACGTGCCCGTCGCCCGAGCCGGGAGCGCCGTCGCACGGGCGGCCCGATCGATGATGGGCGGCACCTACGGCCGCGTCGTCAACGTCATCGCCGGGAAAGGCAACAACGGGGCCGATGGTCACGTCGCCGGCACCGTCCTCGCCGACGACGGCGTGCTGGTCCGGTTCTTTGATGCCGCCGACTGCCCGGCAGTGCTGCCGTCGAGTGATCTCGTGATCGATGCCGCCTACGGCACGGGGTTCCGCGGCACGTGGGCACCACCCAACGTGGGCGGCGCACGAGTGCTGGCGGGCGACATCCCGAGTGGTGTCGACGGCCTCACCGGCGTCGCCGCGTCCGGTGCGCTTGCCGCCGAACGAACCGTGACGTTCGCGGCCCTCAAGCCCGGCCTGCTGTTCGGCGACGGCCCCCGGCTGGCCGGTCGCGTCGACGTGGTCGACATCGGACTCGACGTCGTCACGGCGGCGGCGCATCGGGTGCAACGGTCGGACGTGGTCGGATGGTGGAGGCCGCGCTCCGCCGAAGCGCATAAGTGGACACGATCGGTACGCGTGGTCGCAGGCAGCTCAGGCATGACCGGCGCCGCCGGGTTGAGCGCCGGCGCGGCGATGCGCGCCAGCGCCGGCATCGTGTGGCTTTCGTCGCCGGGTGTCGACCCGTCTCCGCCGGTTGAGGTGGTCGGTCGAGCGCTCCCGGCGTCGGGATGGGCCGACACCGTCCTCGCCGAACTCGATCGATTCGGTGCGCTGGTCGTCGGGCCTGGCCTCGGCCGCGCCGACACGATGCCCCTCGACGTTGCCACGGTGGGCACCGGGTCGCCAGTCCCCGTCCTGATCGATGGTGACGGCCTCTTTGCCGTCGCCCATGGGCCGAACGTGAGGGACGCAATAAGTCGTCGGACCGCGTCGACCGTGCTGACGCCCCACGATGGCGAGTACCACACCCTGATGGGCGACGCGCCGGGCCCCGATCGCATTGATGCCTGCCGTCGACTCGCCGCCGAGTGGTCCGTGGTCGCGTTGCTGAAGGGACCCAGCACGGTGATCGCCGAGCCGGGCGGTCGCGTACTGGTCGTCGACGAGGGCGACGAGCGACTCGCCACGGCCGGAAGCGGCGACGTCCTCTCCGGTGTCGTCGGCGCACTCATCGCGTCAGGACTCGACGCGTTCGAGGCGGCCGCTGCGGCCGCCTGGATCCACGCCGCCGCAGCCAACGCGCTCCCTGGCGACGGACTGGTGGCCAGCGATCTGCTGACCTCGCTGCCCGGCCTGATGGAATCGCTCCGATGACATCGACCACCAGGTGGGCATGGGCCGATATCGACCTCGATGCCATCACGCACAACGTCACCGTGCTGCGTGAGATCGCGGCACCGGCGGCGGTGTGGGCAGTCGTGAAGGCGGACGGGTACGGGCA
>JACCUL010000400.1 GCA_013811855.1 Acidimicrobiia bacterium | reverse complement strand
GCGTCGACGTCGTCTTAGACGTGATCGGCGGCGACGAGGTCGTGCGGAACCTCGCCGTTGTGGCGCGGCGCGGCACGATCGTGCAGGTCGGGCTGCTCGGCGGTCCGCGGGCCACGGTCGACCTCGGCGCGCTCCTGGCCAAGCGAGTGACCTGGGTCGGCACCGTGCTGCGATCACGGCCGATCGAGGAGAAGATCGCCATCAGCCGGCGCTTCGCGGCCGAGGTCGTGCCGCTGTTCGCGGACGGACGGCTACGGCCCGTGATCGACCGTCGCTTCCCGCTGGACGAGGTAGCCGCGGCCCACCGGTTGATGGAGGCCGACGCCAACGTCGGCAAGCTCGTCCTCGACGTGCGCTGATCAACCGTTCGTCGGAACCCGCCGGGACTTCCACGTCGTGCCGCCGTGGATGCGGTTCCACCCCGCCCTGACGATCATCGCCAGGAGCGCCAGCACGGCGAGCGGGTACGCCGCCGCCGTCAGCGGTCCGAACCGTCCGGCCCGCCGACCGAGCACCCACACCTGCGCCGCGCTGAGCGGGTAGGCCGGCCAGCCGGCCGCCAGCCCGCCGGCAAGGGACCACACCCAGGCCGCCACCGCCAGACGGATCCACCACGGGGTGGCCGTGATGCCGTCGGCGATCGTCCGGCCCCAGCCGGCAATCGTGGTTCGGAGACCGCCCGGGTACATGCGGAACTCGGCGTCACGGCGTGACGTGAACAGCGCACTTCGCCCGGCGCGCCGGGCGAGCGCGATGTCCTCGGTCAGGCGCGCCCGCACGTCCGGGTGGGCGTGCCCACCGATCTCGACGTAGCGGTCCCGCCGGATCGCCAGGATTGGCCCGAAGGCGACCCGCGTCGGGAGGCGGCGTCCGAGCACCGTGAAGCCACTGCTGCCCATCAGCGCCACCACGTTGGCCAGCACGCTGGCCCGCTCGGCGGGGGTCGCCACGGCGTGCCACGGCTGTACCGAGCTGACCGCCTCCGGGGCGTCCTCGACGGCCGCGGCCAACCCGTCCAGTAGCTCCCTTCCGGGACGCACGTCGGCGTCGAGGAACACGAGGATCGGCGCGGCCGTCCCGCGCGTGCCGTGCCAGCAGGCGTGCGGCTTGCCGACCCACCCGGGCGGCAGCTCCGGCGGCTCGATCACGGTGGCGCCGTGCGCCGCGGCGACGGCGGCCGTGGCGTCCGTCGAGTGGTCGTCGACGACGACGAGCTCGTCACCGGCTCGCAGCTGGGCGACGAGCGGGTCGAGGAGGTGGGGCAGAGCGTCCTCCTCGTCGCGGGCTGGCACGACGACGGCCACGGCCGGTCGCGATGACCCCGCCTCCGGCAGCCGGCGCGACGACCACAGCAGCACCCAGCCGAGCACCCACCCGACGCCGTACAGCAGCCATTCGACGTCCACCCCGCGATGGTGTCATCTGAGGCCGAGCCGACGGGCGAGGCCTCCATCATGACGGCCTGCTTTCTTCGGCTGCGTCAGCAGCCGAAGCGAATCGTGGCGCAGCGAGTGGGCGCGGTGGCTCGACGGAAGGCTCGGAAGATTCGTTGTCTCAGGACGGTGGCTGGCGACTCATGTGTGCGATGGACGCACACCGCTTCGCTCGCTGCTCGGACGGCCGGGCATCGTTCAACCACCTGTTCTTCTCCGACGATCTCTACGATCTGGCTCGCGCCAAGGCGATCTGCACCCGCTGCCGGTTGCGCGGCGCCTGCCTGGCCGGTGCGCTCGAACGCCAGGAGCCGTGGGGCGTCTGGGGTGGCGAGATCTTCGTCGACGGTGCGGTCGTCACGATCAAGCGCCGCCGGGGTCGCCCGCCGCGCGCGCCGCGCCCGCCGATCGTCATCGCCGAAGTCCCCGACGTCGCGTAGGCCCTCGCGCCTCGGCGGCCGCATCATGGCGTTGTGGGTCGCGTCGTTCAGAGGTGACAGCGCGGGTTCGGCACGCCGGCGCCTCCAGGCGCTTCGGCGGCCGCATTAGGAACATGTGACGAGAAACCCCCTTGACGTCGCGGCGCGCGACGTGGTTTCCTGACCGGGCCGTGCCATCGGACGCGCGCAAACGAGAGCGAGACCAGTCGATGACCCTGACGAACGCACCACAGCCGAAGGCCGTGACGGCCTTCGCTGCCGCGCGCCGGGGCACTCTCGCGTCCACGGCCCGCCATGCGGCGATCGTCGTCATGGACGCCACCCCGTGGCTGGACGGCAACGCGTCGGCGACCTCCGCCGTCGCCACCGCCCGTCCTTCCCGGCCCCTCGGGAGCACTCCGACCTAACCGTCGAGGAGCGCTCACCTCCTGAGGCC
>JACCUL010000369.1 GCA_013811855.1 Acidimicrobiia bacterium | reverse complement strand
GAACTTGACGATGCCGGGCAGGCCGGGTTCGCTGCCCCAGCGTCTCGGGTCGCCGGTCATCGTGATGGCCCCGCCGGTCGAGCCGTGGTAGCTGCGGTACGTGGTCAGCACCTTGTGGCGGGCGGTGTGGTGGCGGGCCATGCGGATGGCGTTCTCCGTCGCCTCGGCGCCGCCGTTGGTGAAGAAGACCATGTCGAGGTCGCCGGGAGCCAGCTCGGCGATGAGCCGGGCGGCCGCGCTGCGGGCGTCGTTGGCGTGGATCGGGGCGATCGTGCACAGCCGGTCGGCCTGCTCCTTGATCGCCGCCACGAGCTTGGGGTGCTGGTGACCGATGTTGACGTTGACGAGTTGGCTGGAGAAGTCGAGGTAGGTGTTGCCGTGCTCGTCCCAGAACCGCGAGCCCTCGGCGCCGACGACGACGGCCGGGTTGAGCAGGCCCTGCGCGGACCACGAGTGGAAGACGTGAGCGCGATCGTCGGCGAACGTGGACGCGCCCGTGCGCTCCTCCGTGGCCGTCACTCGGAGGTCCCGGCAGGGAACGCAGTTGCAGTCATGGGGCGACAGGCTATTCGACACCCGTCGAGGCGCACAGACCCGTGTTTGTCACTGCACAATCACGGGTGCACGGGTTCGGCATCGCCCGTCTACCGTGCGGGCCCATGGGTGAGATGGTCACGTTCGCCAGCAACTCGGGGAGCTGCCAGGGCTACCTGGCCGACGGCGGCGGCCCCGGCGCGGTCGTGATCCAGGAGTGGTGGGGCCTCGTGCCGCACATCATCGACGTCACCGATCGCTTCGGTGACGCCGGCTTCACGGCCATCGTCCCCGACCTGTACCGCGGTGAGACGACGACCGAGCCGGACGGCGCCGGCAAGCTGATGATGGCGCTCAACATCGAGCAGGCGGCCAAGGACATGTCCGCGGCGGTCGACCTGCTCGTCGAGCGCACCGGCGGCGACCGCATCGGCGTCGTCGGCTACTGCATGGGCGGTGGTTTGGCGCTGATGCTCGGCACCCTGCGGCCCGACGTCGTCAAGGCGGTGGCGCCGTACTACGGCCTCTTCCCGTGGGAGTCGGCCCAGCCCGACTGGTCGCGGCTCGAGGCCAAGGTCGTCGGCGAGTACGCCTCGGAGGACGAGTCCTTCCCTCCCGAGCAGGCGGCCGAGTTGGAGGCCACGCTTCGGGCGCTGGGCAAGGACGCCACGCTGCACGTCCACGAGGGGTGCCAGCACGCCTTCTTCAACGACTCCCGTCCCGAGGTCTACTCGGCCGAGCATTCGCTCGAGGCGTGGGAACGGACGAACCAACTGTTCCGCGAGGAGCTCGCCGACCCGACGTCGGGGTTCTGACGAGGTCCGTGCCGGGTTCTTCTGACGAACTCGCGTCCAGAACCGATCAGCGGGCGAGGCGGCGGGCGATCACCTTGAGGCACAGCGTCTCGTCGGCGCCTTCGAAGATCGACAGCACGCGGGCGTCGACGAAGAGGCGGCTGACGGCGTACTCCTCGGCGTAGCCGAACCCGCCGTGGATCTGCATCGCCTCCCGCGTCACCCACTCGGCCGCCTTGCAGACGTACGCCTTGACCATGCTGGCCTCCAAGGCGCCACCCCCGTTGGCCATCAGCGTCGCCACGCGGTACGAGAACTGGCGGCCGGCCTGGACGAGCGCCGCCATGCGTCCGAGCTTGACCCTCGTGAGCTCGTAACCCAACACCGGCGAGCCGAACACCGTGCGGTCCTTGGCGTACGCGAGCGCGGTTTCGTACGCCGCCTGCATCACCCCGACGGCGCGGGCCGCGGTCTGCAGGCGCCCGTTCTCGAACCCTTCCATCTGCAGGTAGAAGCCGCGGTTGAGGCCGCCGTCCTCGCCGACGAGGTGGTCCGCCGGCACCCACCAGTCCTCCAGGGCGACCTCGTAGCTGTGCATCCCGCGGTAACCGATCGTGTCGATCGGCCGGCCCTCCATCTTCCCGGTGCGGCCCACCGCGCCGGCGGTGGTGTCCTGCGTGAAGGCGAAGCCGTGACCCTCCCCGCGGGGCTTCGGCACGACGAACAGGCTGAGCCCGCGGTGGCCGGCGGCGCGGTCGGGGTCGGTGCGGGCCAGCAGCATCAGCACGTCGGCGCGAGCGGCGAAGGTGCACCACGTCTTGACGCCGTTGATCACGTAGCCCGGTCGACCATCGGCACCGTCGGCCGGCGTGGCGGTGACCTTGAGGCCGGCGACGTCGCTGCCGAAATCGGGCTCGGTGACGGCGACGGCGGCCATCACCTCGGCCGATGCGAGCTGCGGCAGCCAGTGCTGCTTCTGGGCCTCGGTGCCACCCTTGACGAGCGCCCGGGTGAGGATCTCGGGCCGGGTGATCAGGGAACCGCCGATGCCCAGGCTGGCCCGGCTGAGCTCCTCGGTGGCGATGACCATCGCCAGGTACTCGCGGTCGCCGCCCTCGCTGAACCCGCCGTACTCGGCCGGCACCGACAGCCCGAACGCGCCGACCTCGGCGAGACCGGAGATGATCGACTCGGGCACGTCGCCGTTGGTGCGGTGGACGTGCTCGGCGTGGGGGGCGACGACGTTGTCGGCGAAGGCGCGGAACGTGTCCTGGACGAGCTCCATGTCGTCGTCGAGGTGCCGCGGACCGGCGGATTCGGCGAGGTCGGCGAGGAACGCCGGGTCGCGAAAGGCGCTGACGAAGGGGGCCGCGTCGGCGAGCTCGACGGCCTTGACCCCCCACAGCTCCTCCCGGCCGACCAGCCGCATCGCCAGGTCGTGGATGACGTCGGCGACGAACGCACACGTCAGCCGGGCCTCGGTTTCGCCGTGGTTGCCGTAGTCGAGCATCGCCCTCCCCGTGGCCGCCGCCGACGCGGCGTGGGCCAGGTCGTAGGCCAGCACCTGCGCGGCATCCGGCCCGCCGCGCTCGGCGAGCCGTGCGGCCGCGGTGGCGATCACGGCGTCGACCCGACCGAGCGCATCGTTCGCGCCCGCCAGGTCGGGAGCGGTGCTCATCGCCGCGACCATACCGAGCTGCCGCGGCGGGCGGCTGTGCCAGTGTTTGCGCCATGTCGGTCCTGGTCGGTGTCTTCTGCGGGTCCAACCTCGGGGCGACGCCGATGTACCAGGAGCAGGCCCGGCGCCTCGGGGCGGCGATCGCCCGCCGGGGCCTCGGCCTGGTGTACGGCGGTGGGCAGGTCGGCCTGATGGGCGTCGTCGCCGACGCCGTGCTGACCGGCGGCGGTCCGGTGACGGGCGTGATCACCGAGGGCCTCGTGCGGGCCGAGATCGCCCACGAGGGGCTGACGTCGCTGGAGGTCGTGGGCTCGATGCACGAGCGCAAGGCCCGCATGTCCGAGCTGGCCAGCGGGTTCATCGCCCTGCCCGGCGGTTTCGGCACGCTTGACGAGACGCTGGAGATCCTGACCTGGAACCAGCTCGGGCTCGTCGCCAAGCCGGTCGTGTTCCTCGACGTCGACGGGTACTACACGCCGTTGTTCGAGTTCTTCGACCGCGCCGTCGAGGCCAACTTCATCCGCGGTGCGCACCGCATGCTGGCCCAGCGGGCGCGCACCGTCGACGAGGCCGTCGCCCAGGCGACCGCGCCGAGCCCTGACACGCCGCACAAGTGGATCGACCGTGACGGTCGCTGACCGTCACCTCCTGTCAGCGGTCGACGATCTGCTGGCCCGTCCGGCCGAGGAAGGCGTGACGCTCGCCGTCGTGGTGACAAAGGGCGGCGAGATCGTGGCCGAGCGGTACGGCACCCAGCCCGGCAACCTCTTCCAGCCCGCCGGGAGCGCCGTCGACGCCGACACCCGGCTGCCGTCGTGGAGCACCGCCAAGTCGATGGTCCACGCCGCCGTCGGCATCCTCGTCGACGACGGGCGCGTCGACCCGGCGGACCCGGCCGCCGTGCCGGAGTGGCGGGGGACCGAGAAGGAGGCCATCACGCTGCTCGACCTTCTCGAGATGCGGTCGGGGCTGCGCTTCGTCGAGGACTACGTGGACGACGCCACGTCGCACTGCCTCGACATGCTGTTCGGCGCCGGCGCCGACGACCAAGCCGCCTACGCCGCCGCCCTGCCGCTCGACCACCCGCCCGGCACGGTGTGGAACTACTCGTCGGGCACGACCAACATCATCAGCCGCATCGTCGGCGATCACGTGGCGCCGTCGGCCGTCACGCCGTCCGGGAGGGAGGCCGAGGTGCGGGCGTTCCTCGACCAGCGACTGTTCGGACCGGCCGGGATGCCCGACGCCGATCCCGGTTTCGACCGGGCCGGCAACTGGGCCGGCTCGACGTTCGTCAACGCGCCGGCCCGGCAGTTCGCCCGCTTCGGTGAGCTGTACCTGCGCGACGGCGTCGTCAACGGTGCCCGGGTCCTTCCCAAGGGGTGGCGCGACCACGCCCGCACCACGATCGCCGTCGACGAGGAGACCGGCTTCGGCTACGGCCGCCACTGGTGGACGTGGCCCGACCAGCCCGGCTCGCTGGCCGCCCACGGCTACGAGGGCCAGTACGTCCTCGTCCTGCCGGAACGCGATGCCGTCGTCGTGCACCTCGGCAAGACCGACGCCACCGTCCGGCCACGCCTCGTCGCCCGGCTGCGCCAGCTCGTCGAGACGATCTGAGCGCCGCCGCGGGAGCAGGTGAGGCGCGCCGCGGCGAGTCGGCATCCGCTAGCAAGGTGGGGTGTCGGAGGAGCAGCGCTGGGCGACCGGCGACCGGCCCGGGTCCCTGGAGACGGGCGAGCTTCCGCCGCTCGAGCGCGATCCCACCCGGCCGGCCCGCCGGCCCCGGCGGTTCAAGCCGGTCGGCACAACGCTCAAGACGCTGGCCTTCCTGGCCGCGCTGTGGTTCTTCCTCCTGCCACTGATCCCGGGCTTCCGCAAAGCCCTGTCCGAGATCCGCAACGTGCAACCCGGTCTGCTCGTGCTCGGCCTGCTGTTGCAGGTGGCGGCGTTGTTCTGCTACTCGCTGCTGACCCGGGCGTCGCTCGGCGAGGCCGGCCGCACCATCTCGCGGATGCGGATGTTCCGCATCCAGATGAGCACCAAGGCGCTGTCGAACATCATCCCGGCAGGCAACGCCGCGAGCTCGGCGCTCGGCTACCGGCTGCTGACCCTGTCGGGCATCAGCGGCCCCGATGCCGGCTTCGCGCTCGGCACGGCCGGTCTCGGTTCGGCCGTCGTGCTCAACGCCCTCCTCTGGATCGCACTCATCGTCTCGATCCCGATCCGCGGCGTGAGCGAGCTGTACGTGATCGCCGCACTCGCCGGCGTGTTCATCATGCTGCTCGCCGGGGCGCTGGTCGTCGGTCTCGTTCACGGTCAGGGTCAGGCCGAGCGGATCCTGCGCTGGCTCGGCGACAAACTGCACTTCGATGGTGCCGAGGCCGCGGGCACGCTGCGTCAGGTCGGCGCCCGGCTGCAGGAGTTGATCGAGGACCGGGCGTTGATGAAGCGTGTCGCCGCATGGGCGGCCGCGAACTGGCTGCTCGACGCGGCCTCGCTGTGGGTCTTCGTGAGGGCGTTCGGCCCGTCCCTGGCCCTCGATGTGCTGATCGTCACGTTCGGCCTCGCCAACGTCATCGCCGTCATCCCGATCACGCCGGGCGGCCTCGGCATCGTCGAGTTCGTCTACATCCCGACGCTGGCCGGCCTCGGCAACCTGCGCCGCAGCGTGACCACCCTCAGCGTGGCGTCGTACCGCCTGGCGCAGTTCTGGTTCCCGATCCTGCTCGGCGGCATCCTCTACGCCTCGCTGCGGGTCGGGCCGTGGAGCATCACCCGGCGCGAGCGCCTCGCCCGGCTGCGCGACCTGGCCGAGCAGGAGCGCGGTGAGGGTCGGGAATCGCGCATCGAGTTCGCCAGCCGCAACTGGGACCGCGTGAAGCCGACGCCGCCGCTGTGAACCCCGACGCCGTGTTGAGCTGGGGAGGGCCACGGTTGCGGGACCTGCCGTGGCGGCGGACGCGTGATCCATGGGCGATCCTCGTCGCCGAGGTGATGCTGCAGCAGACGCAGGTGTCTCGGATCATCCCGCGGTGGGAGGCGTTCGTACGGCGCCATCCGACGCCGGCGGACTTCGCCTCGCGCCCGCTCGGCGATGCGCTGCGGGAGTGGCAGGGTCTGGGATATCCCCGTCGAGCCCGCAACCTCCACGATGCGGCGACGGCGATGGTCGAGCGCCACGACGGCGCGGTGCCCGACGAGCTCGACGCGTTGCTGGCACTGCCCGGCATCGGGCCGTACACGGCGCGAGCCGTTCTGGCGTTCGCCTTCGAACGAGACGTCGCCGTGGTCGACACAAACATCGCCCGGGTGTTGGCGCGCGACAGCGGCCGGCGGCTGACGCCGGGCCAGGTGCAGGCGGCGGCCGACGGACTCGTCCCGGCGGGTCACGGCTGGGCGTGGAACCAGGTCTTGATGGACCTCGGCGCGACGGTCTGCCGGTCCCAGCCTCGCTGCGCGGCGTGCCCGCAGCGCGGCGCCTGCGCGTGGAACGTCGCCGGCCGCCCCGACCCGGATCCGGCCCTCGGATCCGCCGGCGTCAGCGGCCGGCAGGCGCCGTACGTGGGCAGTGTGCGTCAAGCCCGGGGCAGGATCTTGCGACGCCTCGGTGATGGCGCGGTGCCCGTCGACGCGCTCGACCCCGCGATCGTCGAGGGGCTGGTCGCCGATCGGCTGGTCGTCGTCGTCAGCGGCGACGGCCACGGACCGGCGGTGGCGCAACTGCCCTGACGTGTTTCTCGCGGATGGCGCCCGCTTCCTACGCTGCGGCGGTGCGTCCCCCGAAGGACTTCTTCCGCCCGCTCGCCCTCGGTGCGCCCGAGCCGTTGCGGCAGATCCCGTTCCGACCGTCGCGGATGATCCACTTCCTACCGGCGTCGAACCCGAAGCTGGTGGCCAAGGTGCCGACGATCGCACCGACCGTCGACGTGCTGCTGGCCAACCTGGAAGACGGCGTGCCGGCGGCCGACAAGGAGGCGGCCCGCGCCGGCCTGGTCGAGATCGGCCGGGCCTGGGACCACGCCGACACGCAGTTGTGGACACGGGTCAACTCCCTCGATTCGCCCTGGGGGCTGGACGACCTGACCGCGGCCGTCAGCGAGATCGGCGACCGGCTCGACGTGATCATGATCCCCAAGGTCGAGGGCCCGGAGGACATCCACTACGTCGACCGGCTGATCGCCCAGCTCGAGGCGAAGGCCCGTCTCGAGCGGCCGGTTCTCGTCCACGCCATCCTCGAGACCGCTCGCGGGGTGGCCGACGTCGAAGCCATCTGCGCGGCGTCGCCCCGCCTGCAGGGACTGTCGCTCGGTCCGGCCGACCTCGCCGCCAACCGGCGCATGAAGACGACCCGCGTCGGCGGCGGCCACCCGGGCTATGTCGTGCGCCAGGACCCGGATCCCGACGACGCCGGGCGGCCCCGGCCCACGTACCAGCAGGACCTGTGGCACTACACGCTGGCCCGCATGGTGGACGCCTGCGTGACGTACGGGGTGCTGCCGTACTACGGGCCGTTCGGGGACATCACCGACCTGGTGGCCTGCGAGGACCAGTTCCGCAACGCCTACCTGCTCGGGTGCGTCGGCGCGTGGAGCCTGCACCCCAGCCAGATCGACATCGCCCGGCGGGTGTTCAGCCCCGACCCGGCTGACGTCGCCCATGCCCAGCGGGTCATCGAGGCGATGGGGGACGGCACCGGTGCCGTGCTGCTCAACGGGAAGATGGAGGACGACGCCTCGGTCAAGCAGTGCCGCGTCGTCGTCGACCTGGCTTGCCAGCTCGCCGCCCGCGACCCCGAGCTGGCCTCGGCGTACGGGATGCACTCATGACGGACCTCGGGCGGCCGCGGCGGTCCGTGCTGTATATGCCGGCGGCCAACGCGCGGGCCCTGGCGAAGGCCAGGGCGATCCCGTGCGACGGGATCATCTTCGACCTCGAGGACGCCGTCGCCCCCGACGCCAAGGAGCTGGCCCGCGAGCAGGCGGTGGCCGCAGTGAGGTCGGGCGCGTACGGGCGCCGGGAGCTGACGGTCCGGTGCAACGCGCTGTCCACGCCGTGGGGCGCCGACGACCTGGCCGCGGCCGGCGCCGTCGCCCTGTCGGCGGTCGTGATCCCCAAGGTCCAGACGGTGGCCGAGCTCGATGCCGTGGCCGCCGCGCTCGACGACGCCGGCGCCGGGGGCACGGCGATCTGGGCGATGGTCGAGACCCCGACGGCGATCCTCGACGTCCGGGCCATCGCCGCCCACGAGCGGGTCGAGGTGCTCGTCATGGGCACCAACGACCTGGCCCGTGAGCTGCGGGCGCCGCTGCTGCGGGGGCGTGCCAACCTGCTCGGCTACTTCGTCGCCCCGCTACTGGCCGCCCGCGAAGCCGGCATCGCGATCCTCGACGGCGTCTACAACGACGTGCGCGACGCCGACGGCTTCGCGGCCGAGTGCCGACAGGGTGTCGAGCTCGGCTTCGACGGCAAGACGCTCGTGCACCCGAGCCAGGTCGAGCCGGCCAACGCGGCGTGGTCGCCGACACCCGAGGAGGTCGAGCAGGCCGAGCGGGTGGTCGAGGCGTGGACCGTCGCCGAGGCCGAGGGCCGCGGCGTCGTCACCGTCGACGGCACGATGATCGAGCACCTCCACGTCGCCATGGCCCGCCGAACGCTGGCGCTTTCAGGAGCGTTACGTGTGCCCCGCACACCGTAAGTGTCATCAGAACCCCGACGTCGGCGTGATCAGCGCGGCGAGGAGGGCCGGGTAGGCCTCATCGGCGTAGGCCTGCACCTCGACATCGGTGCGGTCCTGGATCGGGTGCGGCGTGAACACCCGGGCGGCGGCGGAGAAGCCCAGTGACGCGGCCTGGGCGATGGCGGCGTCAACGAACTCCGACGACGCCGCGAACACGGCCGGTACGCCGCGGCGCTCGAGGTCGCTGATGTCGTGCACACTGCACGACGTGCAGCTCCCTCAATCGGCGAGGGCCTCGATGATGAGATCGCACTGGGTGGCGATCTCATGGCGCAGGTCGACGGGCGCCGGCTTTGAGAACGTCGGCTTGCGGTAGCGCCGGACGGTGGCGCCGTCGGCGACCAACCGTTCCTCGACGCGATCCAGGAAGACGTCGCCCCTCGGCTTGGAGATGTCGAGCAGCCCGACCCGCCTGCCGGCGAGCGCCGCCGGCCGGGGCGAGGGCGCCCGCTCCGGCAGCGTCCGCTCGCCCGTCGGATCGAGCACGTAGCGATTCAACCGCTCACCTCCTTGGTCACGGGCTCGCTGCCAGTCTGGCCGTTGGCCCAGCCCCCGATAATGGCCGAGAACAGCCCGGCGCCGCCACCGGCCGCCGTCAGCAGCAACCCGCCGGGGCGGAACTTGGGCAGGGTCTGGTCGGCGAACGAGGCCGGCATTCCCTCGTCGATGCCGCCGGCGCCGCGCACGATCTCGGCGCCCGGGCACTGCAGCCGCTCGTGCAGCCCGTCGACGACCCGCCGGCGGTCCCACCCGGCCTCCGCGAAGACCCGCTCGTGCTCGGGCCCGACGACGAGCACGGCGTCGAAGACGACGACCAGCTTGGGGTGGTGCACGGTGCGCAGCGCGGCGGCGAGCGAGCCGATCAGGCTCTCGGGGGTGCGCGACAGCTGGTCGACGACGCACCGGGGCCCCTCCCCGGCGAACACGGTGACGGCGTCGGCTCCCGGCGTCGCACCCCGCTCGACGGCGAGCGAGCCGAGCGCCGAGTCGAGCGACTCGGCGAAGCAGAAGGAGAGCTTGCCGGGGTTGCCGTGCGTCGCCCGGTCGATCTCCCCCGGCCGGCCACCACCGACGTTGCGGACGACGAGCTGGACGGCTCGGCCGATCGTCAGGTTGGCGCGGTTGCCCTGACCAAACGCGTTGACGCCACTGTTCATCCCGATCGCCCGGGTGCCCGGTCCGCTGGCGACGATCACCGGTCCGACGGGCATGGTCGTTGCCAACACACCGTGGATGTTGAACTCGTCGGTACACATGGCCTCGAGCGCCGTGAGCACCCAGGGCAGGCACTCCGGGAGGCAGCCGGCCATGACGGCGGCGACGGCGACCTTCTCCACCGTGACCTCCACGATGTCCGGCGGCACGGTGGCGACGACCTCGTCCGGCGCCCGCGTCGTGCCGTCGAGCATCCGCAGCACGCGCTCCTCGGTCGGCGGCACCACCGGCAGCCCGTCCGTCCAGCCGCGGTCGAACATCGCCTCGATCTCGTCCTCGGCGGCCGCCAGCTCCACCCGCCGCGACCGCAGCCGACTACCCTCGAAGCGCCGCCGCAGCTCGTCCTCGCGATCGGGGTCGACGCTGAGGGATCCGCAGCCCGGCCGCATCGGCGGGAGGTCGGCGCCGAGGTCGTCGTCGCCCGTCATCCGTCGCCAGTGGTCGCGCCGCCAGCCGACGGTCCGCTCGACCTCCCGCCCGCCCTCGACGCGCAGCAGCGTCGGCACGGTCTCGACGCGGTGGTGCCAGCTGACGGCGAGGTCGGCGTCGTGGACGGCGTCGACGCCCGGCGGGAACGTCGGATCGTCCTGGGTGTACACGGCGAGTGGTTGGGAGCCGGCGAGGTCGATCAGCAGAGGAGCCACGAGCCGGCACGTCGCGCACTCCTCCTTGACGATCACGACCAGACCGTCGGGAAGGCCGGGTGCGTTCACGAGAGGAACTCCACGACGCGGGCGCCGACGACGTTCGGCTGCTCGAGGTGGAGGAAGTGCCCGGCGTCGTCGACGAGCTCGACGGTGACATGGTCGCCGAGCCCGGCCGCGGCCAGCTCGGCCACCGACGCACGTACGCAGCCGTCGTCGCGACCGTGCAGGTACAGCGTGGGCTGCGGCGGCGCCTGGGCGCAGGCGGCGTCGACGGCGGCCAGCGCCGGGTCCCGAGC
>JACCUL010000347.1 GCA_013811855.1 Acidimicrobiia bacterium | reverse complement strand
CGTGATCCGCTGGGCCAGGATCGTCGGCAGCAGCGCGTGGTACAGGTCGCCGCTGGCGCCCGAGCGCACGCCGCGGTGCCGGCGGGCGGCCTCCGTGACGAGCGGGTGGACATCGGCCGGGGTCGGGGGCACGCGGTCGGCGGCGAGCATGGCGACGGCCGCTCGACCGGCATGGTCGCCACCTGGTCCCCACGACTCGACCACCGCGGCGCCCGACGACCAGTCGAGGTGCACGGTGGCCGGACCGTCCGGCGTCCACGAGGCCCGCCACATGCCGGCCGACGACAGCTCGGTCGTCGGATCGCCGCGTCCGTGGCGGTACCACGACAGCGTCCGCATGGGTTCGAGCGGCACGGCCCCGACCGGCGCGTCGAGCGCGGCTCCGGCGGTCGGCATCACCCGCGGAAGGTAGCAAGTCCCGACCCACGCGAAGCGGTACGCCCGGCTCGCCTCCTCGTCAGTTGCTGGAGACCGGAGCGCGCACGGCCACGGCTTCGGTTCCGTCGTGCACCGGGAAGTGGCAGGCCACGAAGTGACCGGGGCCGATCGAGCGGAGCTGCGGCTCCTCCTGGCGGCAGCGGTCCTGGGCGTTGGAGCAGCGCGGGTGGAACCGGCACCCGGCCGGCGGGAGGACCGGTGACGGCGGCTCGCCGATGACCTCGACGACGGCGGCGGGTTGGGCGCTCGGGTCGGGCACCGGGATCGACGCCAGCAGGACGTTGGTGTATGGGTGCGCCGGTATCCGGTACAGCTCGTCGCTCGGCGCCACCTCGCAGAGCTTGCCGAGGTACATCACCGCGACGCGGTCGCTGATGTTCTTGACCACGGCGAGGTCGTGGGCGATGAACATCAGCGTCAGCCCGTGGCGGGCCTTGAGGTCCTCGAGCAGGTTGAGCACCTGGGCCTGCACGCTGACGTCGAGGGCCGAGACCGGCTCGTCGCAGATGATCAGGCTCGGGTCGAGCACCAGCGAGCGGGCGATCGAGATGCGCTGGCACTGTCCGCCGGAGAACTGGTGGGGCTGGCTCTCGGCGGCCCGCATCGGATCGATGCCGACCTCCTCCAGCGTCCGGTCGACGACGTCGCCCCGTTCGGGCGCCGTGCCGCGCTTCCAGATGTTCAGCGGCTCCATCACGATGTCGCGGACCTTGCGCCGCGGGTTCAGCGAGGAGATCGGGTCCTGGAAGATCATCTGCATACGGGTCCGGGCCTCCCGCATGTCCGAGGTCGACATCGTGGTGAGCTGGCGACCTTCGAACGTGACCGACCCCGACGTCGGCCGGGGCAGCTGCATGATCGCCCGGCCGGTCGTGCTCTTCCCGCAGCCCGACTCGCCGACGAGGCCGAGCGTCTCACCGGTGCGCACGTCGAGGCTGATCCCCGACACGGCGTTGACGACGAGGCCGGTGCGGCCGACGGGGAACTCGACGACGAGATCCTCGACGCGCAGCAGGACGTCGCCATCGTCGCTGAGGTGGGCCTTGCCGGTGCCGGCCATCAGGCGCTCACCCCGGCATCGATGCCGCCGGCACCGACCTCGACGGGCACGGCGACGCCGCCGGCGGCCAGCTCGGCCTTGCGCTCGTGGTACTCCGGCGACCCGACGGGATACCAGCAGGCGAAGTCGTGGCCGGGCACCTCGGCCGGCAGGAGCGGCGGCTCCTCGGTCCGACACCGGTCACGGACGTACAGGCAGCGGGGGGCGAAGCGGCATCCGGCGGGCGGGTTGACCAGGTCCGGCGGCCGGCCGGGGATCGTCCGCAACCGCGAGTGCGAGGGCTCCTCCAGCTTCGGGATGCTGGCCAGCAGCGCCTCGGTGTACGGCATCTTCATGTTGGCGAAGAGCTCGACCGTCGAGGCCTTCTCGACGAGACGGCCGCCGTACATCACGGCGATGTCGTCGGTGTGGCCGGCCACCACGCCGAGGTCGTGGGTGACGAGGATCACCGACATGTTGCGCTCCCGACGCTGTTCGCCGATGAGGTCGAGGATCTGCGACTGCACGGTGACGTCGAGCGCCGTCGTCGGCTCGTCGGCGAACAGCAGCGTCGGACCGCAGGCCATGGCGATGGCGATCATCACCCGCTGGCGCATGCCGCCAGACAGCTCGTGCGGGTACTGGCGCAGCCGGCGGGCCGCCTCGGGGATCCGCACGTCGCGCAGCAGCGATTCGGCGGTCGCCATGGCGTCGCCGCGGCTCAGCCCGAGGTGGGCCCGCAGCGGCTCGGTGATCTGCTTGCCGATGCGCATCAGCGGGTTGAGCGACGTCATCGGGTCCTGGAAGATCATCGCCATCTCCCGGCCCCACAGGTCGCGCATGTCCGACGCCGGTCGGTCGAGCAGCTCCATGCCCTCGAAGCGGACCGATCCGGTGCGCTCGACGTTGCGCCCGACGAGGAGGCCCATGATCGTGCGGGCCAGGACGGTCTTGCCGGAGCCCGACTCGCCGACGATGCCGAGTGCCCGGCCGCGGTCGAGGCTGAACGTGACGCCGTCGACGGCCCTGACCCGCCCCCGGGGTGTGCGAAACGCCGTGTGCAGGTCCTCGACCTCGAGCAGCGCGCCCGACTCCGGGCGTCCGCTGGCCTGGGTCAAGCGCTGGCTCGGGGAACTCACAGCGCAGCCTCTCGAACGTCGAAGCGGCGGGCGACGCGGTCGCCGATGAGGTTGAACGACAGGACGGTGAGGAACAGCATCACGCAGGGGAACAGCGTCGCCCACCAGGCCTCCTCGATGAACTCCCGGTTCTCGGTGACCATCAGCCCCCACGACGCCTTCGGCGGCTCGACGCTGTAGCCGAGGAAGGCCAGCCCGGCTTCGGCGGCCAGCAGGATGGCGACACCGGTGAACATCACCGACACCAGCGCCGGGACGACGTTGGGCAGGATCTCGCGCAACAGCACCCGCGGCGTTCGGGCGCCGAGGCTGCGGGCGGCCAGCACGTACTCGCGCTGGGACAGGCTCAGCGTCTGGGCGCGCACGATGCGCGTGATCGGGGCGATGGCGAGCAGCGAGAAGACGGCCGAGATGGCCCAGGTGTTGTTGAACCAGCCGAACCCGAACCCGAGGACCTCGATCTCGCTCTGGCGCAGCGCCTTGGCCCGACCGACGAGCAGGGCGGCGAAGATGATCGCAGGGAAGGCCAGCAGCGCGTCGACGAACACCGAGATGAACCGGTCGATCCAGCCCCGGAAGTAGCCGCAGATCATGCCGAGGGCCGTGCCGACCAGCAGGCCGACGACGATGCTGGACACGGCGATGATCAGCGAGATGCGGGCGCCGTAGACGCAGCGGGCGAACACGTCGCGGCCCAGACGGTCCGAGCCGAACCAGAAGTCGCTGCTCGGCCCGAGCGCGTAGTTCGAGGCGCCGTTGACGGCCTGGGTCGGCAGGCGCACGAACGGCAGATTGCCGGCGAACACGGTGAGGATCACGAGCGTCGCCAGCCACAGGACCCCGAACCCGACGCCCAACGAGGGCAGGCGGCGGCGGCGGGTCGGCTCGGCCACGCCGACCGGCGCGATGGCGGCCGTGGTGCCCGTGATCGAGGGCAGCGTCTCGGCCATCAGCCGAGCGTCCTGGCGAGGCGGATGCGCGGGTCGACCACCGCGTACAGCAGGTCGACGAGGAAGTTGGCGAAGACCACGAAGACCGTGATGATCGCCGTGATCGCCTGGATGATCAGCAGGTCGTTCTGCTGCAGCGCGATCAGCAGCCGCTCGCCCAGACCCTTCGGTCCGAAGAACTGCTCGGCGACGACGGCCCCGCCGAGCAACGCCGACATCTGCAACGCCACGCTCGTCATCAGCGACAGGATCGAGGCCCGCAGGGCGTGCACCCAGAGCACCCGCTGCGGCGAGATCCCCTTGGCCCTGGCCATCATCACGGCGTCGCTCTGCAGCGTGAGGATCATGTCGGCCCGCAACAGCCGACTCCACACCGCGCCGAGGCCGAGCCCGAGCGTCAGGGCGGGGATGAAGAAGTTCTTGAAGTGCTCGATCGGGTTGTCCCACGGCGCCACGTACCTGGAGCGGCCGACGGTGGGAAACACGCCGTAGCGGACGACCACGAGGTACAGCAGGAGCACGGCGATGACGAGCGGGGGCATCGAGATGACCCCGAACGAGCTGAAGCCGGACACCCGGTCGAAGGCGCGGTCGCGCCGGTACGCCGCGTACACCCCGATCGGCACGGCGATGAGCAGGCCGAGCACGACGGCCCAGAAGGCGATGAACGCCGTGCTCGGCATGCGCTGCTGGAACATGTCGACGACGGTCTCACTGGCGGCGTAGGACTTGCCCCACTCTCCGGTGACGAAGTCCTTGAGCCAGTAGCCGTACTGCACGACGAGCGGCTTGTCGAGGTAGGGGTAGTCCTGCTTGACCTGCTCGATCTGGGCGTCGCTGACGAGTCCGCCGGCCAGGTCCCGGGCGGGGTCGTCCGACCCGATCCTCGTCGCCACCATCACGATGAACGTGACGACGACGAAGACCAGGACGAACTGGACCAGCCGTTGGGCGGCGTAGCGCATGCAGCCTCAGCGGATCCCGGGTGTTTGCGGGACGGCGCTCACTCGGCCTTGAACACTGCGGTCAGCCAGACCTGGCCGGGGAAGCCGGCGCCGTCGGCAATCGTGCCCCCGCCACCCGGCAGCACGTCGCGGCCGATGTTCTGGACGGCCGGGTTCATGATGATGCCCCAGGTCGTGAACGTGGTCGGGATGATCCAGCACTCCGACCCGAACTGCCGGTTGATGTCCTGGGCGATCTCGATACGGCGGGCCTCGTCCTCCGTGCTCCGCGCCTCCTCGAGCAGTTCGTCGATGCGCGGATCGTTGAGCCGGCCGAAGTTGAGCGCCAATGCTCCGTCCACGGCCTGGTCCCCGGCGGCTGTCATGGCGAAGCCGTGCCACCAGTGGGTCTGCGTGTCGACCCACTGGCCGGCGTGGTTGCGCCAGCCGAAGGCCTCGAACTCCTCGGTCCCGAGCGCGGCGTTGGTGATCAACGCCGACTGCTCGATGGCGTTGATCGTCATGTCGACGCCGATCGCCCCCCACGCCTGCTGCAGGAACTCGGCCAGCGCCCGGTTCGTGCCCGTCGGCGTGGTCGAGTAGTTGATCGTGACGGGTCCGTTGTCGGCCTCCCACGCCTCGATCGCCGCGCTTGCCGCCTCCGGGTCGTACGGCGGTAGCCCGTTGTCTTCCAGGTAGCCGTCCTGGCCGGGGGAGAACGGACCGTTGGCCGGTGCGGAGAACCCGGCGTAGACAGCGTCGATCAAGGCCTGCTTGTCGACGGCCTGAACGAGCGCGCAGCGCACCTCGCGGTCGGCGAACTGCGGCTTGGTGAGGTGCAGCATGATGTAGTTCGTCTCGGTGCGGACGTCCTGCTGCAGCATCACGAAGTCGGTGCTGTCGACGTAGCGGGTGACGACGCTCGGGTCGGACGTGGCGATGAGGTCGACGTCACCGGACTCCAGCGCCTGGGCCCTGACCTGGGAGTCGATGATCACCCGGAACTCGATCTCGTCGAGGTACGGCAGCTGGTTGCCCTCGGCGTCCTGGCGCCAGTAGTCATCGTTGCGCACCACCGTCATGCGGTCGTTGGGCAGGTACTCGCGAAGGATGAACGGCCCGGTGCCGACGGCCTGGGTGGCCAGGGTGGCGTCGGCGTCGACGGCGGCCAGCCAGGTCGGCGAGGCGATGAAGCCGGCCTGTCCGGCGAGGAAGTACGGGAACAGCCACCACGACACGGGATCGTCGACGTCGCCGTTGTGACCCATGGCCACGGTGAACGTGAACTCGTCAAGCCGCTCCGTGACGAGCGTGCCGTCGGCGTTCTTCGCCGTGTCGCGCAGGGCGCCGGAGACCAGCAGGCCGCCCGACGTGCGGTTGAGGTTGTCGATGACGGCGTCGGCGTTCAGCGGGGTGCCGTCGGTGAACGTGATGCCTTGGCGGACCTTGATCGTCCACACCGTGGCGTCCTCGTTCGGCGTCATCGCCTCGGCCAGGAACGGTTGCACCTCTTGGTCGAGGTCGATGACCATGAGGGGCTCGATGAAGGTGCGGATGCGCATCTGGCAGTAGGAGTCGCAGCGCACGTTCTCCGGCGTCCACGGCTCGGCGACCTCGGCCTCGCCGGCCACGACCAGCCGGCCGCCGGTCACCGGGGAACCCTCGGGCGGTGGCAACGTCTCCTGCACCGGCACCGACGACGTGGACGGCGGCGGCGCCGTGGACGGCGGTGTGGTGTCCTCCGGCATCGAGTCAGTCGAGTCAGTCGAGTCAGTCGACCCGGTCGACGGCGTGGTGGTGACGGTGTCGGCGACGGTCGTGGCGGGACCGGTCGTCGTGGCCGGGTCGGGCGTCGTGACGGCGCCGTCGGTGGGGTCGGGCCCGACGGACGTGTCGTCCTTCTTGTCGGAGCAGCCGACGGCGACGACGAGCGAGAAGCCGATCACGAGGCCCGCTCTCGTGTGACGTCGAGTGTTCGATCGCATCGAGCGGCGTTGCGATGAGCGCACCGTGTTCCCCCTTGGCACCTGAGATCCGATAGTGGCCGCCGGAGGTGATCTGACGCCTCCGCCGTGGTCCGTGACCGGGTCCGTGACGACGGTCACGGCGTGACGCCGACCATAGCAACGGCTCGGGTGGTCGAAGAATCGAGGCGCGTGAACCGCCGGGTACGGTCGGCCGTCGTGGTCCGGAAGGCGAAGCGGCGGTCCCGCGACGAGATCCTCGACGCGATGCGCGCCGACAAGGACCTCGATCTGGCCCGTCACGACCCGGCGGCGACGTTCGGCTGGGACAAGGACGGGGCGCGAGCAGCCTTGCGCGGCGACTTGGCAACGGTCCACGAGCTGCAGACCCGCCTGTTCGCCGAGGGCACCCGGTCGCTGCTCGTCGTGCTGCAGGCGATGGACGCCGGCGGCAAGGACGGCGTGCTGCGCAACGTGCTGACCGGGCTCAACCCCGCCGGCGTCGAGGTCACCAGCTTCGGCGTACCCACCGACCTGGAGCTGGCCCACGACTACCTGTGGCGCGTCCACGACGCCGGCCCGTCACGCGGCCGCATCGGCGTGTTCAACCGCAGCCACTACGAGGACGTGCTCGTGGTGCGGGTCAAGCACCTGGTCCCGGCGTCGCATTGGCGCAAGCGCTACGACCACATCAACCGGTTCGAGCGGATGCTCGTCGACGAGGGGACGGCGATCGTCAAGCTGTTCCTCCACATCTCGTCGGAGGAGCAGCGGTCCCGCCTGCAGGACCGCCTCGACAGCCCGGACGAGCGGTGGAAGTTCCGCCTCGGCGACCTCGACGATCGCCGGCTCTGGCCGCAGTACATGGACGCCTACCGCGACGCGCTGGCCCGCACGTCGACGGCGCACGCGCCGTGGTACGTCGTGCCCGGCGACCGTAAGTGGGTCCGCAACCTGGCGGTCGCCCACGTGCTGCGCGATGCCCTCGAGCATCTTGATCCGCAGTATCCGGAGCCGGAGGCCGGTCTCGACGGCATCATCGTCACGTGAGCGCGGGACCGCCCGAGCCGGGACCGGCATCGTCGATTAGTTTCCGAGGCCGTGGCAGGCAGCGCCGGGACCGAGCGGGAGATCATGGCGTGGAGCGACTTCGGGGCCGCCTCCCGGGACGTGGCCCAGATGGTCGCCGACGACGGCTACGAGCCGGAGATGATCCTGGCCATCGCCCGCGGCGGCCTGCTCATCGGCGGCGCGCTCGGCTACGCGCTGTCGGTCAAGAACGTGTACACGATGAACGTCGAGTTCTACACCGGCGTCGACGAGCGCCTGGAGGTGCCGCGCATCCTGCCCCCGGCCCCGGACTTCGTCGACCTCCACGACGCCCGCATCCTCATCGCCGACGACGTCGCCGACACCGGCCACACGCTGCGCAGCGTGCAGAGGTTCTGCGCGGGAAAGGTGGCCGAGGTGCGCACGTGCGTGCTCTACGAGAAGTCGCACTCCGTCGTGCGCTGCGACTACGTCTGGAAGCGCACCGACCTCTGGATCAACTTCCCCTGGAGCGACAAGGACCCGGTCGCCACGCGCGAGTGGTCCGTCAAGGACGCGTAGTGGCCCCGCCCAGCATCTGGGTGCGATCCGTCTCATTCGTGGATCTGGGCGCGCCGGCGTCTCGAATGCGAGACGATCCGCACCCAGATCGTGCGATCAGCGCAGTTGGAGGCGTTGTTGCAGCGCCTTCGGGGGGACGACGCCGAGGAAGCGGTCGTCGCGCCAGACGGTGACGACCGGGCGCAGGGGGTTGAGGCGGGGGAGCACGGTCGCCAGTTCGTCGTCCGGATCGGCCTTGGCCAGCGTGGCGAACGGCGCCATCAGGGCGGTCAGCATCACCCACGGACGCTGCTCGGACGGCACGGCCCAGAGCTGGTCCTCGAG
>JACCUL010000101.1 GCA_013811855.1 Acidimicrobiia bacterium | reverse complement strand
GGAGGGAGTTGCGGTGGTCGGCGGTGGTGAGCCGGGTTGGCAACCGGCACAGGTCGCGAGCGTCGTCGAGGCGATCTCGCGAGCCGGCGGCCAGGGAGCCCTTATGGACGTGGCCCTCGTCGGCTCCCATCACCCCGACCCCGCCGCCCTCGTCGCCGCAGGCGCCAGTTGGCTGATCCCCGAGATCCGCCCCGGCACCAGCGCCGCCGAGGCGAGGGCGTTAGCCGCCGCCGGCCCGCCGACGGCCTGATCCCGTTCGGCGCCGTTCTGTTGGTCGGTACCGACCGGAAACGGCAGGTTCCAACGAGCAGTTCGAGGATCTAGGCCAGCCAGGCCTGGACGACGTCGGGGTTGGCCTCGACCCACGCTGCCGCCGCCTCCTCGGGGGCCATGCCGTCGGCGTCGATCATGGCGGCGATCTCGTTCTGCTGCTCGATGGTGAGTTGCAAGGCCGACAGGAAGTCGAACGCGGCGGCGTTCTTCTCCTGCAGGCCGACGCTGGCCGCCTTGTACAGCTCGTCGATCGGGTAGTCGCACTCGTACGCCCCGTCGTCGGCGGCGGCCGAGGCCAGGCACTCCTCGGTCACCTCGGGCAGCTCGACCTCGGTCAGCTCGACCTGGCTCTGCAGCCAGTGGGGCTGCCAGAAGTTCAGCAGGAGCGGTTGCTCGTCACCGACGGCCTGCTCGATCGCCGTGATCAACGCCGCCTCCGACCCGGCGACCACGAACTGCAGCGGCAGCTCGAGGTTGGCGATGATCTGCTCGTCGTAGCTGACGTAGCTCGGGTCGCCCATCAGGAACTGCCCAGCATCACCCGTCTCGGCGGTTGCGAACAGGCCGGCCAGGTCGGGATCCTGGAACCCCTCCCACGAGGCCAGCTCGGGATGCTCCTCGACGACGTACGTCGGGACGTACCACCCGATCTTGGCCGTCGGTCCGAGCAGGCCGAGGTCGACGACGGTCTGCTTCTCGTCGATGTACGTGGCGTAGTCCTCGGCATGGCCGGAGGGCCACACCTCGAGCACGGCGTCGATCTCGCCACGATCGAGCCCCGGCCACGTGGCGTTCTCGTCGATGTCGATCAGCTCGACCGCGGTGCCGAGCTCGGACTCCAACACGACCTTGGCGACCTGGGCGTTGACGGCCGAGCCGGTCCACGGGTTGACGGCCAGCACGATGCCCTCGCCAGACGCAGGCGGCTCGGCATCGGTGCCGGCGGGATCGGTGGCCGCCGGTTCCGTCGCCGCCGGCTCGGTGGCGGTCGGGTCGGTCCCGGGTGCCTCGGTTCCCGGCGGATTGGTGTCGTCCGTGCTGTCGTCGTCGCCGCACGCGGCGAACACGAGCACGGCCGCCAGGGTGGCGGCGCAACGCCGCACCATCTTCGAACGCCTGCTCACGCTGTCCCCCTCAGGTTCGCCTGGGGCGCCCGCCCCAGGACTGGGTGATGCGGTCGAGCGCGACCGCCAGCAGGACGATACTCAATCCGCCGGCGACGCCCCGACCGATCTCGCTCTTGGTCAACCCGTACACGGTCTCCAGCCCGACGCCGCCCGAACCGATGAGCGCGCCGATGACGACCATCGACAGCACCAACAGGATCGTCTGGTTGATCCCGAGCATGATCGAGCGGGCGGCCATCGGGAGCTGCACCTTGAACAGCACCTGACGTGGCGTGGCCCCGAACGACGTCGCCGCCTCTCGCGGCGCCACGGGGACCTCCCGCAGACCCAGGTTGACGAGACGGATGCACGGCGGCACGGCGTACACGATCGAGGCGATGACGCCGGGCACCCGGCCGACGTTGAAGAGGAACACGACGGGCACGAGGTACACGAACGCCGGCATCACCTGGGCGGCGTCGAGCAGCGGCCGCACCATGCGCTCGACCCGGTCCGATCGGCCGACCCAGATCCCGATCGGCACGGCGATCGCCACGGTGATGACGATGATCACGAGCACCTGGCTCAGCGTGTCCATCGACAGGTCCCACGTGCGCAGCGCGGCGACGCCGACGAAGCACAGGCCGCACAGGGCGGCCAAGCCCGGGCCGGCGCTGGCCCAGCCGATGGCGACGACGGCGGCGATCACGAGCCACCACGGCGCGGCGAGCAGCAGATCGCGCATCGGGGTGAGGACGTGGAGGACGAGGAAGTCACTGAACGAGCCGGTGCCGCCGACGACGGGCACGCCGTTGCGGAGGTGCTCGTTCACCCAGTCGACGGCGTCGTTGACCGGTTGGCGGATGTCGATGGTCAGGGCCGACGGGAAGTCGTCGGCGCCGACGACCTTCGTGACGAGCGCGATCACGGCGACGGCGATGAGCCCAGTGGCCGCGAGCAGCGCTGGTCGCTGTCGCCACGCCTCGGGCAGGCGCACCGGGCGCGTCCCACGCCGCACCGACCGTTCACCCGTGGAGATGCGGTCGAGCGCGACGGCGGCGAAGACGATGGCCAGACCGGGCGCGAACGCGGCCCCGACGTCGACGCGCCGCAACCCCTCGAGCACCTCGCCGCCGAGCCCGCCGATGCCGACGATCGAGGCCAGCACGACGATGCCGAAGGCCAACATGATGACCTGGTTCAGCCCGAGCAGCATCGTGCGCCGGGCCAGCGGGAGCTGCACCTTGAGCAGGAGCTGGCGCCGCGTCGAACCGAACGACGTGCCGACCTCGGTCGACACGACGGGCACGCTGCGCAGGCCATGGCTCGTCAGCCGCACCGCCGGTGCGACGGCGAAGATCACCGTCGCCACCACCGCCGTCGGCACCTGGATGCCGAACGCCACCAGCACGGGCAGCAGGTACACGAAGGCCGGCATGACCTGGGCGGCGTCGAGGAACCCGCGCAGGCCACGATCGACGGTGGTCGAGCGGGCGCACCAGATCCCGAGCGGCACGCCGATCACCAGCGACACCACGACGGACACGAGCATGATCGCCAGGGTGATCATGGTGTCGTCCCAGAACCCGAGCACGCCGCAGCCGGCCAGGGACAGGACGCCGACGACCGCCGCCTTGGTGCCCCCTGTGCGCCACCCGATGAGCCCGGCCAGCGCCAGGACTCCGGTCCAGCGCAGCGACTCGAGGACCCACAGCGTGACGTCGTACGTCCTCGTCAGTCCGGTGCTGATCGGGTCGAAGACGCCGGTGAACAGCCAGTGCGTGCCGTTGTTGCGCACCGTCCAGTCGTAGACGTCATCGGCCCGTGGTCCGACCCTGGCATCGAGCCAGCTCGGCACCTCCGAGCCGATCACCGCGCCGATGACGCAGATGACGGCGACCGCCCCGACGGGCACGGCGAGACGCAGCCAGGACGGCCGCGCTCCCGTGGCCGCGGAGGCCGGTGCCGGCGGCGCCGGTGACACCGGCCGGTCGACGGTGAGCGCAGTCATGCGTGGCCGGGGAACGCAGTCATAGGGCTCGGTCGGTGCCTTCCGTGGCGAGCACGTTCAGCGCGGCGACGCGGTCGACGCAGCCGACGACGTGGCCATCGGCGTCCACGACGGCCACGGGGCGGTCGCTGTCGACGAGGTGACGCACGACGTCGCGCACCTTCGTGCCGAGTGGGACGGTCCGCGTCGCCGTCTCGCCGTCGACGGCGCTCATGATCGTCTCGACCGTCACGACGTGGGAGTGCGGCACGTCGCGCACGAAGTTGCGCACGTACTCGTCGGCCGGTGCCGACACGACCTCCTCGGGCGTGCCGACCTGCACGAAGCGGCCGTCGCGCATGATGGCGATGCGGTCGCCGCGCCGCAGCGCCTCGGCGAGGTCGTGGGTGATGAACACCATCGTCCGCTGGACCTCGTGGCGGAGGCGGACGACCTCGTCCTGCATGTCGCGGCGGATCAGCGGGTCGAGCGCCGAGAACGGTTCGTCGAACAGCAGCACGTCCGGCTCCGTCGCCAGCGCCCGGGCCAGGCCGACGCGCTGCTGCATGCCGCCCGACAGTTGATCCGGCCGGGCCGAGGCGAGTCCCGGCAGGCCGACGAGCTCGAGCAGCGTCTCGGCCTTCTCCCTCCGCACCTTCTTGTCGACGCCGCGGACCTCGAGGCCGAACGCGACGTTGTCGGCCAGGCTCCGGTGGGGGAGCAGCCCGAAGTGCTGGAACACCATGCTCACACGGTGGCGGCGCAACTCCAGCAGCTCGGCCTCGCCGGCGGCCGTGACGTCGATGTCGCCGATGCGGACCGTGCCGGCGGTTGGTTCGATCAGCCGGGTCAACGTGCGCACGAGCGTCGACTTGCCGCTGCCGGACAGCCCCATCACGACGAAGACCTCGCCGGGTGCCACGTCGAGCTCGATGTCGCGCATCGCCACCACGTTGCCCGTGCGTGCTTCGAGCTCCCGGCGGGGCAGGTCGGCCAGCTCGGAACCGACGATGCGTTGCGGCTTCGGGCCGTACACCTTCCACAACCCGCGCACCGAGATCGAGCTGTCGCCGGCGTCCCCTGCCCCCACGGCGGCGAGCTTACGCGGCGCCCACCTCGCCGGCGACGGGGCCGCTCGCCGCCATCGGCCACGATGGCGGCGATGTACGACTTCGTGATCGTCGGTGGGGGATCGGCCGGCTCGGCCATGGCCAACCGGCTGAGTGCCGATCCGGCGACCCGCGTGCTCGTGCTCGAGGCCGGCCGGCCCGACTACCGCTTCGACGTGTTCGTCCACATGCCGGCGGCGCTGATGTTTCCGATCGGCAGCCGCTTCTACGACTGGAGGTACGAGTCGGAGCCCGAACCGTTCATGGGCGGGCGGCGGGTGTACCACGCCAGGGGCAAGGTGCTCGGCGGGTCGTCGAGCATCAACGGGATGATCTTCCAGCGCGGCAACCCGCTGGACTTCGAGCGGTGGGCGGCCGACGACGGCATGGCGACGTGGGACTACGCCCACTGCCTGCCGTACTTCAAGCGGATGGAAGCGGCGCTGGCGGCGGCACCCGACGACGAGTACCGGGGCCATGACGGGCCGCTCGTGCTGGAGCGGGGGCCGGCGACGAACCCGCTGTTCGCGGCGTTCTTCGAGGCCGTGCAGCAGGCCGGGCACGGGTTGACCACGGACGTGAACGGCTACCGCCAGGAGGGGTTCGCCCGGTTCGACCGCAACGTGCACCGGGGCCGCCGGCTCAGCGCGTCGCAGGCGTACCTGCGGCCGGTCCGCCGGCGCCCGAACCTCGACGTGCGCTGCCGGGCGACGGTGACCCGGCTGCTCGTCGAGGGCCGGCGAGTGACCGGCGTCGCGGTCAAGCGTCCCGGACGTGGCATCGAGCGGATCACCGCCGGCGAGGTGATCCTCTGCGGTGGGGCGTTCAACTCGCCGCAACTGCTGCAGGTGTCCGGGATCGGTGACGCCCGCCACCTGCGTTCGGTCGGCGTCGCACCCGTCAACCACCTGCCCGGCGTCGGCGAGCACCTCCAGGACCACCTCGAGGTGTACGTGCAGCACGCCGCCACCCAGCCGGTGTCGCTGAACCCGATGCTCAAGTGGCGCTACCGACCGTGGATCGGCCTGCAGTGGCTGTTGCGCCGGGGACCCGGCGCGTCGAACCACTTCGAGGCCGGCGGGTTCATCCGCAGCAACGACGACGTCGACTACCCGAACCTGATGTTCCACTTCCTGCCGATCGCCGTGCGTTACGACGGCTCGGCGCCGGCCGGCGGGCACGGGTACCAGGTGCACGTCGGCCCGATGTACTCCGACGCCCGCGGCTCGGTGCGCATCACGTCGCCGGACGTTCGCGTCAAGCCGGCGCTGCGCTTCAACTACCTGTCGACCGACCAGGACCGCCGGGAATGGGTGGAGGCCATCCGGGCCGCCCGCCACATCCTCGCCCAGCCGGCGTTCGCGCCGTTCGACGACTGCGAGGTGTCACCGGGCAAGGACGTCGACACCGACCAGGAGATCCTCGACTGGGTGGCCCGCGACGGCGAGACCGCGCTCCATCCGTCGTGCACGTGCCGGATGGGCGTCGACGACCTGTCGGTCGTCGACCCGGTCACGATGCGCGTGCACGGCATGGAGGGTGTGCGGGTGGTCGACGCGTCGGCGATGCCCTACGTCACGAACGCCAACATCTACGCCCCCGTGATGATGCTGGCCGAGAAGGCCGCCGACCTCGTGCTCGGCACGGCGCCGCTCCCCCCCGAACCCCTGCCCTTCTACCGCCACCACCGGTGAACCAGCGTTTGTGTCACCGCGCGTGCACGATTCCGGCCACGTGCGGTGACACAAACCCCGTCAGATGGCTTCGGGGCCCTCTTCGCCGGTGCGGATGCGGATCAGCCGCTCGACGGGTGTGACCCAGACCTTGCCGTCACCGATCTTGCCGGTGGCGGCCGCGGCGACGATGGCGTCGACGACCCCGTCGGCACGGTCGTCGTCGGCGACGATCTCGATGCGCACCTTGGGCACGAAGTCGATCTGGTACTCGGTGCCGCGGTACGTCTCGGTGTGGCCACCCTGGCGGCCGAACCCGCGAGCCTCGCCCACGGTGATCCCGGTCACCCCGGCCGTCTTGAGCGCCTCGGTGACCTCCTCCAGCCGGTGGGGCTTGACGATGGCAGTGATGAGCTTCATCTCGTTGTCTCCTTCGTGGCCCCGGTCAGTCGGCGGCGCCGATGTGGCTGGTGACGAACTCGGGATAGGCGAGCACACCCATCTCGGGGAGATCCAACCCGGCTTCCTCGTCGGCCGGGAGGGAGCGGATGCCGCCCTTGCCCATCGACTTGGAGACGGAGTCCTGGATCTTGAAGAACGCGTAGGCGACGCCGAAGATGACCGTCCACAGGACGAGCACGCCGAGCGCCTGGGCGCCGAGCTGCCCGGCGTCCCCCCAGAACAGCCCCTTGACGCCCTCGACGTCCGAGCCGTTCCAGCCGCCGCCGTAGCTCCCGTTGGCGAACAGTCCCACGGCGAGCACGCCGAACGTGCCGTTGACGCCGTGGACGGCGATCGCGCCGACCGGATCGTCGATCTTCAGCTTGCGCTCGACGAACCAGACGGCCTCGATGACGAGCACGCCGGCGATGGTGCCGATGACGGCCGACATCGCAGGGGTCACGAACGCGCACGGCGCGGTGATCGCCACGAGGCCGGCCAGCATGCCGTTGGCCATCATGCCCGGGTCGGGCTTGCCGGCCCGGAACGTGATCCAGAGCATCGCCACGATCGCCCCGAACGCGGCGGCGATCGCCGTGTTCGTCGCCACGGTGGCGAACTGCACGTCGGTGGCGGCGAACGTCGATGCGGCGTTGAAGCCGAACCAGCCGAAGAGAAGGATGAACGTGCCGAGCAGCGCCATGGGGATGTGGTGGCCGGGGATCGCCCGTGGCGTGCCGTCGGCCCGGTACTTGCCGATGCGCGGCCCGAGCACCTTGGCACCGGCGACGGCGGCCACGCCGCCAACGGTGTGCACCACGCCGCTGCCGGCGAAGTCGACGTAGCCGGCGCCGAGGCCCATCGTGTCCCACGTCTTGCTCAGCCAGCCGCCGCCCCACGTCCACGCCGCGAACAGCGGGTAGTAGAACGCGCCGCAGAACAGCCCCCAGATCGCGAAGCTGCCCCATTTCCACCGCTCGGCCATCGCCCCGGTGGGGATCGTCGCCGTCGTGTCCATGAAGGCGACCATGTAGAGGAACAGGGCCAGCACGCCGGCGTCGATGCCGCTGCCCGACAGTGCCCACCCGCCCTTCCAGAGGAAGACCCAGTTGCCGTCGCCGATCAGCGCGCTGCCCACCGGAGCCCCGATGCCGCCGAAGTAACCGCTCACGTCGAGCGCGCTCAGCGAGAACGGGAAGCCGACGAAGAAGAAGCCGATGCAGCCGAGGCCGAAGACGGCGAAGTTCGTGCTGACCACGTGCGCGGCGTGCTTGGCCCGGCAGAAGCCGGTCTCGACGAGTGCGAACCCGGCCTGCATGAAGATGACGAGGACGGCCCCGATGACGACCCACAGCATGTTGAGGTTGCCGGCGACGATCGCCACGGGGTCCGCATCCTGAGCGTGGGCGATGCCACCGGTCAGGAGCGTGACGGCCGCCGCTCCGACGGTGCCACCCGCGGCGTACTTGAACGCCCGTTTCTTGCGCATGGGTTCTCCTGGTGAGAGGGATCGGGATCGGTCCGCGCCAGTGCCGGGCGGACCCGAGCGCCAGTTGAGAGCAAACGGATTTCGGCGGCGGGGCCGGACTGTTTCGACTGTGTTGCGTTCTCGTGCGTTGCGTTCTCGTGCACCGGCGGGCGCCCGGCGCCGACGCCGCGAACCCTCGGCTACCGGCTGGTGCGCAGACGCCGGCGCCGCCCGCCACCGTCACCGTCACCGGAGAGCGACTCGCCGATCCGACCGATCGTCCGCTGGTCGAGCTTGCGGCCGTGCCGGTCGGACAATGCGAACCGGTCGACGGCCTGCCCGTCCTCGGCGCTGACCCGGGCGTGGTGCACCATGACGCCGGCGTGGGCGAAGGCGGCGGCCAACGTCGACAGCGTCCCGGGCTCGTCGGGCCCGACCGCCGTGCACGAGGTGTGCCACGGCAGCGATGCGTTGTCGAAGGCCAGGCGGACGCTCGGCAGCGGGACCGGGGCGACGGCCCGGCCCACCGTCGCCTCCATGGCCTCGGCGAGCT
>JACCUL010000326.1 GCA_013811855.1 Acidimicrobiia bacterium | reverse complement strand
GATGCCGGGTGTCAGGCGGTGACGGGTGCGGTGGCGCGCAGGCCGGCCAGCGCCACGCTGATGCAGGCCTCGATGTAGCCGGCGTCGGCGGGCTGGCGCCACACCATCTTGCGGAACACGATCGGTCCGACGATGGTGCCGATGACGACGTCACGGTCGAGCTCGGACGGGAGCTCGCCGCGGGCCACGGCCCGTTCGACGATGCGCAGGATGGGCTCCTGTCGTTCGACGGCGATCCGGTCGAGCAGCTGCTCCATCTCGGGATCGCGCCCGGCGGCGTCGAGCAGACAGGGCATCAACTTGCCGGTCCGCCCGCTCAGGTCGGCCCGGATCAGCCCGCCGAAGAAGGCGACGAGGTCGTCGTGGACCGAGCCCGTGTCGGGCGTGGCGACGTGCTCGAAGGTCGAGCGGATCGTGTCGACGATCAGCGACGTCCGTCCCGGCCAGTGGCGGTAGATCGTCGTCTTGGCGACGCCCGAGCGGGTGGCGACCTCCTCGATGCTCAGGTTCGACACGCCCCGCTCGGCGATCAGGTCGATGGCGGCATCGAGCGCTTTGCGGCGGGCCGCTTCACTGCGTGGACGTGCCACCTGTCACCTCACCCGAAGATCGACAAGTCCGAAATCACTCCGCTAGCGTAGCGGAACTAGCGGGGGGATCACCTGAAACACTCTGAACACGACATCGAAACACGACGAAGAAGCGAGCAGCAGGAACGATGAGCACCGAGCACGAACGAGACGCAGGTGTAGCGATCACCGAGGTCGGAGTCGACCTCGACGGCATCGACCCGGAGGTGTACGCCAAGCGCTGGAAGACCCTCGCCGTGCTGTGCGCGTCGCTGATCATCGTCATCGTCGGCAACACGGTGCTCAACGTCGCCCTGCCGACGCTGCAGCGTCCGACCGACCTGGGCGGGCTCGGGGCCAGCAACACCGCGGTGCAGTGGGTCGTCGACGCCTACGGGCTGATCTTCGCCGGGCTGCTGTTCACCGCCGCCGCCCTCGGCGACCGCTTCGGACGCAAGGGCGCCCTCCAGGCGGGGCTCTTGATCTTCGCCGCCGGCTCGGTCCTCGGCTCGATGGCCGACTCGTCCGGCGTGCTGATCGCCGCCCGAGCGATCATGGGCATCGGCGCCGCCTTCGTCATGCCGTCGACGCTGTCGATCCTGACCAACGTCTTCCCGGCCCGCGAGCGGGCCAAGGCCATCGCCATCTGGGCCGGCATCTCCGGCAGCGGCGCCGCCGTCGGCCCGATCGCCTCGGGCCTCCTGCTCGAGCACTACTGGTGGGGCTCGGTCTTCCTCGTCAACCTGCCGATCATCGCCGTGGCCATGATCGCCGGGCAGCGGCTCGTGCCGAAGTCGAAGGACGCCACCGAGTCGCCGCTCGACCCGATCGGCGCCCTGCTCTCGATCGTCGGCCTGAGCGCACTCGTCTACGCCATCATCGAGGGCCCGCACCACGGTTGGATCAGCGCCGCATCGGTGCTGTGGTTCGGCCTGGCCGCCGTCGTGCTCGTGGCCTTCGGCGTGTGGGAATGGCGCACCCGCCACCCGATGCTTGACCTGCGGCTCTTCCGTAACCGCCGCTTCGCCGTGTCCTCGGGCGGGATCACGCTCGTGTTCTTCGCCATGTTCGGGACGTTCTTCATGCTCTCGCAGTACCTGCAGGGCGTGCTGGAGTACAGCCCGCTCGGCGCTTCGGTCCGCATGCTGCCGTTCTCGGTCGTGATGATGGCCGTCGCCCCGCAGACGCCGAAGCTGGTCGCCCGGCTCGGGGCCGATCGCATCGGCGCCGCCGGTCTGCTCCTCGTCACCGCCGGGCTGATCGGCACGGCGATGTTCCGTCCCGACACTGCCTACCTCCAGCTCGCCGTCACGATGGGCGTGCTGGCGGGCGGCATGGCGTTGACGATGACGCCGATGACGACCCAGCTGATGGCGTCGGTGCCCCGCGACCGCGCCGGGATGGGCTCGGCCACCAACGACACCACCCGCGAGCTCGGCGGCGCGCTCGGCGTGGCGGTGCTCGGTTCGCTCCTCACCAGCCAGTACACGTCGGGCGTGTCCTCGACCGTCGCCGGCCTGCCCGGAGACGTGCGGGAGATCGCCGAAGGGAGCATCGGCGGCGTCCGTGGGTTGATCGAGCAGGGGGTGCTGACCGGTGACCAGGCCGGCCGCATCCTGACCAGCGCCAAAGACGCGTTCGTGGACGGCCTCTCGATCGCCGCCATCGTGGCGGCGACCGTCACGTTCGTCGCTGCCATCGTCGTCAAGCGTTCGCTGCCGTCGGACCGCACCAGCCCGGAGGTCACCGGCGAGCCGGCGCGGGCCGAGGTGCCGGTCGCCGGCAGCTGAAGCGCCCACACGGCCCGCGTCCCTCGTCCTAACCTGGGCGGGATGCCGATGCGCCACGAGTGCAAGCATTTCGAGAGCCGCACGTACGCCAACGGCGAGGCCGTGCGCAAGTGCAACCTCGACCTCGCACCCGACGCACCGTGGCGGTGCCCCGACAACTGCCCGAAGTACGAGCGACGCCTCGCCGACGTGGCGTGGACGCACGGGTCGCTCGTCGCTCCGCCGACACCAACCGAGCCGGCCAGCGTGGCCGACGGGACGGCGGCCAAGCTGCTCGACGAGGCCGAGGACTACCTCAGCTCCATCGGCGACCGGGTGATGGCCGAGGTGGCCGCCGAGCAACGAGCGGCCCAGCGACGGGGCTGGCGCAAGCTCTTCAAGAGGTGACGACCCACCGAGTTTCTCCTACGCCGATAGTACAATTGTGCGTTCCATGCCCGCCTTCTCGCCCGACGCGGCGCGCTCGTTCTCGACGACGTCGGTCGACCAGCGGGTGGCCGCCGCCGAGCGGGCCGCGTCCGCCCCGATGCCGTCGCCGGCCGAGGAGATGTGGCGCTACAGCCGCATCGACGAACTGGATCTCGCCGGGTTCACGCCGTCGGCACCGAGCACCACCATCGAAGGCGGTGACGGCGTCGTCGTCCGCGACGGTGAGCTGGTCGAGGTCGTCGACGGCCCACCGCCGGATCTCTTCGCCGAGCTGAACACGGCCTTCGCCAGCCCGGTCGTGGTCCGGGTGCCGGCCGGCACGGTGATCGCCGAACCGATCGTCGTCACCCATCACCTCACGGGAGCGGGCACCGCGGCCTTCCCCCGGCTCGTCATCGACGCCGGCGAGGACGCCGAGGTGACCGTCGTCGAGCGCTTCACGTCGGCCGCAGACACCTACCTGCTCGTCGTCCCGGTGCTGCACGTGCGGGCCGCTGCCGCGGCGCGGGTCCGCTACCTGGGGGTCAACGAGCTCGACGACCGGGCCTGGCAGATCGGCCACCAGCAGGCCGTCGGCGATCGCGACTCCACCGTCTTGCTGTCCACAGTCGCGCTCGGCGGTCACTACGCCCGCGTGCGCACCGAGGCTCGGGTCGCCGGGCGGGGCGCCAGCACGCGTCAGGTCGCGCTGTACTTCGCCGGCGGCGAGCAGATGCACGACTTCCGGACGATCCAGGACCACGACGCTCCGCACACGACGAGCGACCTGCTGTTCAAGGGTGCCGTGCAGGACTCCTCGCGCAGCGTCTACACGGGCCTGATCAAGGTTCGCGAGCACGCCAAGGGGA
>JACCUL010000303.1 GCA_013811855.1 Acidimicrobiia bacterium | reverse complement strand
GCGCGCGACGCTTCGATGAGGTCGAAGGCACCGGTGCCGGAGGCGACGACGGCCACGACCTCGGCACCGTTGGCCGGCACCGAGTCGCCACCCGTGGCGACGGCGATCGCGGCGCGCAGGTCACGCTCGTCCTCGGAGATCTCGTCCTCGGACTCGACGCCGGCGTGCGAGAGCGGTCCGGCGGCCACGCCCGGCACGAAGTCGGCGTGGTGTACCTCGATGCGCTCGACGCCGGGCAGCTCGAAGGCCCACCGCAGCGCGTCGACCGACGGCACGTCCGGCGCGCCGTCGCCGGGTTGATCGACGCCGACGACGACCGTTCGCACCGGCAGCCGGCACTCGCCCCGGACGACGACCACCGGTCGCTCCGTGTGGTGGATCACGTAGTTGGCCGTCGAGCCGAGCAGCAGCGCCGCCTTCGAGGACCCGCCGTGCCCAACGACGATCGTGGCGCCGGTGACCTCGGCGGCGACGTCGACGAGCGCCCGTCCCGGATGACCGGCCGCGGCGTGCGCCGTGAGCCGATCGTCGCCGCGCTCGGCCAACGTCGTCGCCACGAGCGCCTCGGCCGAGGCTTGGATCGACTCGACGTCGACGGCGGCGACGGCCTCGTATCCGGTCACGACCGGGACCTCCCACGCGTGAACGGCCACGACCCGGTCGCCGGGGGTAGCCGTGGTGAGCGCCCAGTCGAGGACCGAGTGAGCCCGCTCGGTGGCGTCGAGTCCGACGACGTAGCTGGTCATGCTCGCGAGGTTACGGAATGGGGACCGAGCGTGAAGCCGACCGAGGCGCCGCCGCCCGGTCGGTTGGCCGCCCTCACGGTGCCGCCGTGGCGCTCGGCGACGTCACGGACGATGGCCAGCCCGAGCCCCGAACCGGGCAGGGCTCGGGCCGCCTCGGACCGGTGGAAGCGGTCGAAGACCTTGGCCTTGTCGCCGGCGGCGAAGCCGGGCCCGCGGTCCTCGACCGTGACCGTGGCACCGGCCACGACGACCTCGATCGGCGCGCCCGACTCGTCGAACTTGGCGGCATTGTCGAGCAGGTTGCTGACGGCGCGCTCGACGGCGGGCGCGGATGCCTCGACCATCGTGCCGTCGGCGGTCACCGTGATCTCCCGACCAGTGCGTCGCCGCGCCCGATCGACGACACCGCCGACGAGCTCGCCGAGGACGAACTCGGTCGGCGGCGTGTCGTCGGCGACACCCCGGGCGAGCGCGACCACCTCCTCGACGAGCACGACGAGCTCCTCCGTCTCGACGTGCAGGTCGGCGAGCACCTTGGCCCGCGTCTCCGGGTCGAGGTCGGGGTGGCGGCGCAGCACGGCCAGGTTCGTCCGCACGCTCGTGAGCGGCGTGCGCAGCTCGTGGCCGGCGTCCTCGACGAGGCGTCGCTGGTCGGCGTGCGACGCGGCGAGCGCGCCGACCATCCGGTTGAAGGCCTGACCGAGCCGGCCGACCTCGTCGCGACCGTTCACCGGCACCTCGACGTCGAGCCGCCCCGACCGCTCGATCCCGGTCGCCGCGTCCGTGAGCCGGGCCAGGGGCCTGGCGACGGAGCGGGCGAGCAGGTAGCCGACGGCGGCGGCGGCGGCCGCCACGAGCAGGACGAGCAGCACGGTACGCCGGCGCAGGTCGCCGAGCACGCTCTCGATCTCGTCGAGGGACCGACCGACCTGGAACACGCCGTCGTCGGCGCCGGCGCCGATGCTGACGACCCGCACGTCGCCGTCGTCGGTGTCCAACGTGTCGTAGCTGCGGCGATCGGCGAACCCTCGGACCTGCTCCGGGCCGGGTCCGGGACCGATCGTCTCGTCGCGGTTGGAGACGACCCGGTCGGACTCGTCGACGATCTGTAGGACGTAGACGTCGAGCAGGCCGCGATCGCGCATCGCGAACCTGGGTTCCTCCTGGATGCGCCGGAAGGCCTGGTCGAGGGAGCGGTCGACCTCCTTGAGCAGCCGGTCGCTCGTGGCGCGGTACGAGATGACGCCGACGGCGATGGCGGCGACCGCGGCCACCGCCGCGAGGGCCGCCGCCACCCGCCAGCGCAGACTCATGTGAGGACCTCGCGGGCGGCGTAGCCCACGCCGCGCACGGTCTGGATCAGGCGCTCCTCGCCGCCGCTCTCCGTCTTGCGTCGCAGGTAGCCGATGTAGACGGCGAGGTTCTTCGAGTCAGGCCCGAAGTCGTAGTGCCAGATGCGCTCGTAGATCGTCGTGTGGTCGAGCACGACGCCGCGGTTGCGCACGAGGAGCTCGAGGAGGTCGAACTCGGTCTTCGTGAGCTCGAGTGGGCGCTCGCCCCGCCACGCCTGGCGGGCGGCCGGGTCGAGCCGCAGATCGGCCAGGATCAGTTCGTCGGTCGAGCCGGCCCCCCAGCCGGCGGCCGCGTCGACGATCGAGCGCCGCAACAGCGCCCGCAGCCGGGCCAACAGCTCGTCCAGCTCGAACGGCTTCGGCAGGTAGTCGTCGGCACCGGCGTCGAGTCCCGCCACGCGGTCGCGGGTCTCGGTGCGGGCCGTCAACATGAGGATCGGCACGCGGTTGCCTTCGGCCCTCAGCACCTTGCACACCGTCAGGCCATCGACGATCGGCATCGACACGTCGAGCACCACGAGGTCGGGCGTGACACGGCCGACGGCCTCGAGCGCCTCGGCGCCGTTGCTGCTGGCGACGATGCGGTAGCCCTCGAGGCCGAGCGCCCGTACGAGCGACTCGCGCACGGCACGATCGTCCTCGGCCAGCACGACGACGGGCGGGCTGCTCGCTCGCTCGAAGACTCGCTCGCTCACCGCCCCAGTGTGGCGTGGGTCGGTAAGAGGGCGGTGAGCCTCGATTGCCACCAGAGATGCGCTCGAGCTTCACATCGCGTTCACAACCCGGGACGAGCGTGGTCATCGTTGCGGAGGAGACGCCTCCCGACGAACGAAGGAGACCAAGATGAGACGTCCCTGGCTCACCGGCATCGTGGCCGGTGTGATGACGACAATGGTGCTGGCGATGGTCGGCATCGGCGGCTATCGACTCGGTGAGCGCAACGGCCGCACGATCGAGGTGGTGACGTCCGGCGAGCTCGGAACGAGCGAGGGCCGGGTGATCGTCGCCGACGGGTGGGGCCACGGCTGGCACGGCGGACCGGGCTTCGGCTTCGGGTTCCTGTTCTTCCCGCTGCTCGTGGTCGGCATCATCTGGCTCGTCGGTACCCGCCGCCGTGGCGGCTGGTGCCCCCCGCCGAGCGAGCGCCCCCACGACCCCGCTGCATGATGGGGACGTGAACCACGTCCTCGTGGTCGACGACGAGCCGGTGATCGTCGACGTCGTGCGCGACTACCTGGCCGCCGCCGGGTTCCGCGTGTCGACGGCCAGGTCGGGTGCCGACGCGCTGCGGTCGCTGCGGTCGCTCCCACCCGACCTGGTCGTGCTCGACCTCGGGTTGCCGGACCGGGACGGCCTCGACGTGCTGCGGGAGATCCGCCGCACGTCGGAGCGGCCGGTCATCGTGTTGACGGCCCGGGACGCCGAAGCGGACCGCGTGGTCGGGCTCGAGCTGGGGGCCGACGACTATGTCGTCAAGCCGTTCAGCCCGCGCGAGCTGCTCGCACGCGTCCGCGCCGTCCTGCGCCGATCGAGCACGGTCGACGACGGGCGGCCGGTGACGGTCGGCGACCTCGTCGTCGATCCCGAGCGGCGCACGGCGACCATGGCCGGCCGACCCGTCGCGCTCACGGCGACGGAGTTCGAGCTCCTCGCCCACATGGCTGCGTCACCGGGTCGGGTGTACACCCGCAACCAGCTGATGGAGATCGTCCACGGCGTGGTCGTGGACGCCGGCGGACGCGCCATCGACGCCCACATCAAGAACCTGCGCCGCAAGATCGAGCCGGACCCGCACCGTCCGCTCGTGCTGCAGACCGTCCACGGCGTGGGCTACCGGCTGGCCGACGCGTGACGGGATCGTGGGGTCCCGACCGCCACCGGGTTCGACATGGTGGCGGACCGCCGTTCGGTGCCGCCGGGGGCAGGTGGTGGCGGCGGCGTTTCCTGCGGTTCGCGCTCGTGGCGTCCGTCGTCTGGGTGGTCGCCGGCGTGGCGTTCG
>JACCUL010000249.1 GCA_013811855.1 Acidimicrobiia bacterium | reverse complement strand
ACGCCGAGCGGCATCGACGCGCGTGCGGCCGACTCGGGCTCGGGATCGACGCCGCCCGAGGCCGGCACGGGGTTCGTCACGCCCTTGACTCCCAGCGGGCGGTCGAGGAGTTGGGCGAGCCGGTCCGACCCGACGTTGCCGGCCCCGCCGAGACCCTTCCGATACTTCGCCCGGACGTTGCCGCTCCCCGACGGCAGCCGCGCCCCGCGGGCGCCGTCCCCGAACTGGACGTAGGTCTTGCCCTGCTCGTCGCTCCGGACCGCGTAGGCACGATCCGCCGGGCCGGTCGCGTAGAGCGTCGGCACCTCGTCCCAGCCGACGTCATTGACGAAGATCTTCAAGGCGGCCCTCGCGCCGGAGGGATCCGTGCTCTGGAGGTAGGTCAGCGGATCGTGGGCGAGCGTGAAGCGCTGGAACGCGGTAGCCGCGCGGCCCGAACCCAGCAGCTGCTGCACCGTCTCTCCGTGCGTCCCCAGCGCGACGTTGCCGTGGACGACGACCGAGTCCCGCACGAAGGACGACGCCAGGTCGCCGTCGAGGGTCAGCCGCCAGCCGCCGGGGATCGCCGCGACGGCCAGCACCGTGGCGGCCTCGGCGAACGCCTCGCCGCCCGTCGTCGTCCCGCGAACGACCAGCCGCCGCCCGGGTCGCATCGCGGAGACGTCGGCGCGGACGTCAACCGAGGCGTTCGCGACGTGGGACGGGTCCGGGGCCTCCGCGAAGGCCAGCGGCTCGCTCGCCGCGAAGACGGTGACCTCGCGGGGCAGCCCGCCGAACAGCTCGTACTGCTCCCCACCTGCCAGCGCCAGGCGCGTCACCTTGCCGGACACCGCGAATTCCGCGCGCGCCAACTCGGACACGCTCGTCACCTGCCAGAGCTCGCGATAGGTCGGCTTGGAGAGAACGACCCACGACCCCGGCTGGATGTCCGGGTGCGATCCGTCGAGATCGACGACATTGCCGGCGATGTCGCTGATCGTGAAGTTCGGCCAGTCCTGGTCCGCGTCGTCGCCGTCGGGATAGTTGATTCGGAAGTCGCTCGAGAGGGACCCCCACATCGGCGCGTTGTGGCCGAAGACGTTGAGCCGCTTCCGCATCGCGAACGGCACCGGCGGGTTCGACGGCGTGACGCCCCACATCGCCGAGCCAAGTGGCTCCAGCCACGTGACGTACGTCCGATCGTGATCCGGCTGCGGCTGGACGGTCGCCAGGATCCGGAGGTCCCAGTGGTCGGTGAGCACGTCGCCGCCGGCGATCAGCAGGGCACCGCCGGCCTTCAGGTTCAGGGCAACGCCCTGGAGGTAGGCGCTCGTGTCGCCCATCCCAGGCAGCTGGACCTTCGTCGCACGGGCAGGCATCGCGTTCCACGCGGCGCGCGCCTCGATCTCCTCGACCGTCTCGAACGTCTGTGGTTGTTCGCCCGGCCCGGGGATGCTCTGGACGCGCAGGCCGGCCTCGAGGACGACGCTTGCCGGCGTGACGTTTGGCGCCGCGCCCGGGTCGCGCGAGGCGGCCGCAGGCACCTCCGGCGGCGGCTCGAGCGCGAACGCGAGATGGGTCTCGGCCGCCACGCCGGGCCGCAGCCGGTAGCCGATGAGTCGACCGAGCTCCTGGAGCGAGATCCGCTCCCCCGCCGTCCGGAGGTAGGACTCGTTCGCGAGCCGTTCGGTGTACAACGTCAGGACGTCGGACACGACGGCCCATGCGTCGAGGACGGCGATCGAGACGTCGTCGGCATCACGCGTCGTCAGGTTCGCGAGCCGAGGGCGGTCGACGTCGGTGAGCCCCGCGATCATCGAGTCGAGGAAGTCGCCGTGGCGCCCGACGCGGTACGAGATCGTCGACAGCCCGGGCCGGTTGTGGACGGCGCCCGGCGTGTGGCCGGCGACGCCGCTGCAGCAACCGCAGGTCGAGCCGGCGACCGTCACTTGCCGCCTCCCAGCGTCAACGTGAGCAGGCCACGATCCGGGAATGTCGGGTCGTTCTCGAGCTGCGGGATCTCGAGCCGGGCGAAGGACAGGACGCCCGCGTCGATCGCGCTCGACGCGTGGTCGCGCTGGCGCTCGAACGTCAGCGTCGTGACCGATTCCACGCCCGCCACGGCCTGGACGGCCGCGACGACGGCGGAGAGGTAGACCGGCTGGCCGAACGTGAGCCGGTCCGGATGGAAGAGCCCGAGCGACCCGTCCGACCGGACGCCGCTCGACAGGACGTCGAGCACCGCGGCCTCGACGTGCGCCCGGAAGTACTCCGGCAGGACGCACACGCGCAGGCCGATCTCGAGCGGGACGAACCGCGGACCGTCGACCTCTAGATCGTAGCCGGCCATCCGGAATGGCTCGATGTGGCGCCGGACACGGACCTCGAACTCGTCGTCGACGTCGAGACCGCCGGCGCGGTCGGCGGTGACGAAGACCGTGTGCCACGAGCCCGTCCAGCGGAACGTCGCGGTGGCCCGCTGGACCTCGCGGCTGCGTTCCGTGACCCGGGCGTAGTCGCCGTCGGTGACCGCACGCTCCTGGACGAGGAACGCCTCAGGTGCGTCGCGCCGCACCGCGTCGGCCGCCTCCGGCTCCGTGCCGCCGGCCGCGGCGATCGGGTTGGAGACGGCGAGGATGTTGGTCTGGGTCGTGACGAGGTGGGCCAGCGCGTTCGCGCCGATGTTGCCGCTGCTCCCGTTCCCGACCCGGTACGTCGCGTCGAACACCGTCGCGGGCTCCGGACGCCGGCCGTGGACGCCGTCCCCGAACCTGAGCCGCGCCCGGCCGTCGTCCTCCATCTCGACGACGAACTCCGCGGCAGCGCCGGTGCTGGCGAGAAGGTCGAGCTGCGGCGTCCAGGGCTCCGTGGCCGCGAGCAACGTCCCGTCGAGCCGCACCGCCGGCCGGGCACGCCGCGCATCGGCGGCGATCGTGGCGGTCGCCGGATCCGGCCGAGCCGAGACGAACACGGTCCCGCTCTCGAGCCGGAGCAGGGCGACGGTGACGCCGTCACTGACGGACCACGTCCCGTCGCCGCCGCGGACGACCGCCGGCCCGGCTCGGAACGCGACGCCGCGCTCCTCGAGCCAGTCGTGGACGAGCGAGCTGAACGTCCGCGCCACGAGATCCGCGACGAGTGCCGGGGTGACGCTGCCCTCGGCGACGACGCGGGTCGGGGCGGGGCGGGCGTGGGTCAGCGGTCCGCCGGCGAGCTCCGGGCGGAATCGTGCCGGCACCGGCACCGCTCGCTCACGGCCGCAGTGGTCGCACGGCGTCCCGCCGCCGTATTGGAGCACTGGCTCCGGCATCGTGCCGATCCGTTCCGCGGCGATCGTCCGGCCGTGATCCGCGAGGACGATGTTGCCCCATGCCTCGCTCACGACAAGGCCCGGCCGCTCCTCGACCGAGATGCACACCGGGAATGGCAGCGCGTCGGCCTCGTCCCAGGCGATCTCCGTGACCGGGACCGCGGCGTTCGTCGGCGGATCGGCGAAGAGGCCGCCGGCCGGATCGGAGGACGGCGTGACGTTCGTCAACCGGACGGCGACGCGCTTGGCGGGATCCGCGTCGGCGGCATTGCCGCTCGTCGGGCTCGCGACCTCCACGAAGACAAGGACGTCGCCGGCTTTCAGGTTCGGATGGTCGCCGGCGAGCGTTGCCGACGTCGCGTCGCGCGGCAGGCAGCAGCCCGCGTCGCCCCACGTCCAGAGATCGAAGCGGGCCTGGGACTCGTAGAGGAGCGCCCGCTCGACGGTCTCGAACGTTTCCGCGCCGGCCGACAGGGCGGCGCGGTGGTCCGGGTCGTCCGGCGCGACGACCACCGGCATGTCCGCGACGCGGGTCAGCAGCGGCGTTCCCGAATCGAGCGGGACGGCGTCTGCGTCGACGGTGACCCTCGCCCACGTCCGCGCGTTAGAGCCGTCGTGCATCACGTAGTCGACGAGCCGGGCGTGCCGGCGGAGCGACGTCCGCCGCCGGGCCGTCGCGAGGTAGGCCTCCGTCGCGACCGCGTCCTGGCGGTACGAGAGCTCGTCGGCAAGGTACGCGAGTGTCTCGACGAGGGCGATTCCGGCGTCGGCCGGGCTTCGCTCGGTCCAGTCCGGGGCAAGCAGGCTGAGGCGATCGAGCATCAGCGAGCGGAACGAGTCGAAGTCCTTCGCGAGGTAGTCGATCTCCGGCCCGGTCGCCGGCTCCGGCCGGCAGGTGCAGACCGAGGCGCAGTCGAAGTCGGCGTCGCACTCGACCTTGAACGAGAACTCGACCGACGAGAGCCGCGGGTCGTACCCGGCCGGCGGGACGTCACTGCCGGAGCCCACGACGAGGCGCAGCGTGTAGGTCGAGAAATCTCCCTGCGAATCCGTCCGGACGAGGAGGATCGTGGCCGGGTCGCGAAGGCCGGCGACGAGGGCCGGATCTTCGGTCGCCGGCGGCGCGGTGGCGGGAGCGACCCACTCGACGC
>JACCUL010000247.1 GCA_013811855.1 Acidimicrobiia bacterium | reverse complement strand
CGTGATGCGGTCCCGGCGCGGTGGCGCGACCGGGCGGCTTGTCGCCGACCGGCGGCTCGCCGACGGACCCGGCAAGCTCTGCCAGGCCTTCGGTCTCGACCGCACCGCCGACGGGCTCGACCTCTGCGCGAGGCGCGACGCAGGCGTCACCGTCGTCGACGACGGCACCGCGCCGCCGGAGCAACCGATCGTCACGCCGCGCATCGGCATCCGCATGGCCACCGATCTCCCGTGGCGATGGGTCGCGCCGGACGGATCCCGATGAGGGCTCAGAATGCGAGCGCGGCGACGTTGCCGAAGCGGGCGAAGATCGCCGGGAGGGTGCTGACCGCGGTGATCCTCGGGCCCTCCTCGCCGAGCGACACCGTGGCCGCGAGTGGTTGCCGGCCGTCCCCCGGCGCGTCGATGGCGACGAGGACATCGTCCCCACCGATGCCGCCCGAGACCGATCGGGCCACCGCGGCCTCGGGATTGATCCCGTCGGCGTCGCCACCGGTGGCGACGAAGGAGCTGACGAGCTGGAGGACCGAGACCGAGCCGAGCGGGCCGGTGCCGTCGTACACGTGGACCGACGTCGCGCCGAGCCCTCCCGCATCGGCGTCGACGAGCGTGAACAGCGCCGTGCCGTCGCCCGTGAACGCGACGGCCCGGGCGTCGATCTCGTCGAGCAGGAACGGTCCGTCGGCGTCGAGCCCCCAGAGGCCTGACGAGTCGGCGACGATGGCGGTGTCGCCGGCGGCGGCGATGTCTCGCACATCGTCGAACCCGGTGCCGAGCGTGACCTCCTCGCCGGCGGTGAGCACGTCCGAGAAGCCGGCGCCGTCGTCGGACGCGGTCAGTTCGACCGCCACCACGGACTCGCCGCAACCCGGTCCGGGCTGGCACCCGCCGTCGGTGCGGGCGAAGACCAGTGCGTCCTCGCCCGCCCACGCCGCCTCGTGCGCGAACTCGTCGCCGTCGAACGGCACGAGCGGGGCGACCTGCTTGCCGCGGTCACCGCGACCGTTGCCGGGGATGACGTAGAAGATCCCGGCCCCGACGCCGTCGGTCGTGTCGATCCGATGGAAGGCGATGCGGTTCGTGGCCCGGTCCCACGTCGGCGAGCGGTCGATGGCGCCGGCCCGGTCCGTGGCTTCGCCGACCTCCTGGCCGAACCCGAGGTTCGGGTCGACGACGAGGATGTGCCGCTCGCCGTCACCCTCGGCCACCTCGGCGGCGAGGAAGCCGGTGCGCGGGCGGGGTCGGCCGTCCCCGGTGGCAACGACGGACACCGTCGGCGCGACGGTCGGATCGGCTGACGTCGGCGGCAGCGTGCTGACGCGGGCGGGGTCCGTGCGGGGAGCGAGCGTCGTCGCTGTCGAGCCGTCGAGTTCGGTCGACACGCCGATGGCATACAGGCCGCCGAGGACGGCGACGGTGCCGGCGGCGATCCCGAGTCCGATCTTTCTGGCTCGGCTCATGCGGCGGCGCGGTCGCTCGTCCGCCGGGAGCGCCTCGGCACCCGCACCCGCCTCGCCACCGCCATCCGTGATCGCCGCCGTGCGACCGGTGTCAGCCCCGCTCGGGTCAGCCGGCGGGGAGGGCGGCGGCAGCGGTGCGGCCGGGCGCCGGAAGTCGAAGAGCTGGATCTCGGGGTCGCGCACGAACAGCACCGGTGTGGCCCACTCGTCGTCGCCCTGCCGGGCCAGCAACGCCTTGCGGGCCTCGGACACCGAGGCGTCGATGGCGTCCTGGCGACCGATCACATTGGTGTACAGCTCCTGGGCGAACACCAGCGCCGCCTCGTCGCTGATCTCGAACTGCATCGCGACCACGGCCGGCACGCCGAGCTGGATCAGCGTCGTGGCCACGCCGGCGTACGGGTCGGTCAGCGTCGTGCGGGCGCCCTCGCAGGAGTTGAGGACGACGAGGCGCAGGTCGTCCTGGTCCGACAGCAGGTTGGCCAGCACGGTGCTGTTGACGGGGAACGAGGCGCCGTGACCTTCCTCGTGCTCGTGCTCGAGGAACAGCAGGCCCTCTCCTTCGGGCGTGAAGTCGCTGTGACCGATGTAGTGCAGGACGTGGTAGCTACCGTCGCGCAGCGCTTCCTGCAGCTTCCCGGGCGTCGCCTTGTCGAGCCAGTCGAGCTCGACCCGGCCGAGCTTGATGACCTCGTCCAGTGCCGTCTCCACCCGCCGTCGCTCGCCGGCGACGTCGAGCTGGGACAGGTCCGTCGGGTTGGCGACCACGCCGAGGATGCGCACGGTCGTGGCGATCTCCGGCGGATCAGCCATCTCGCCGGTGTCGAGCAGCCGGACGAGGGGGGTGCGGCGCTGGCTGGCCAAGAAGCGGGGACGGCGGAAGAGGAACTCCCACGGGACGCTGAGCAGCGACGGCGCGCCGGCCAAGGACAACGACAGGCGGAGACCACGGCCCTCGCGCTCGGCGGCCTGACGGGCCTCCTCGTAGCGCTCCCCGATGTCGCCGGCAAACAACGCCGCGGCGAGCGCGCCGCCGAGCTGCTGGGCGTCTATGGGCGGCCGCGCCTCGGCGACCACGTCCCGGGCGGCGCGGGAGCGGCTCCTGGCGACCGACAGCACGGCTCGCTGCAGCTCCATCTCCGACAGCGGGACCGTGAACACGCCGGCCGCGGGCGTACCCGCGCCGGTCGTGGCGCGCAGATCGAACGTCCCGTCGCCGCGCGGCGTGAACACGATGCGGAAGTCGTCGTAGGCGTACGTCGCCATTGGTCCCATGATCCTGACCGATCACGACCGATACAAGGGGTGATATCTGCGCGACGCCGCGCCGCCGCCTGCTACAGATGCGCGATGCCGAGAGCGCCGATGGGTGACGTCGTGGTCGTGCTGCCGGGGATCCTCGGCAGCGTGTTGCGCCGGGACGGCAAGGACGTGTGGTCCGTGTCGCCTGGCGCCATCGGCCGGGCGCTGTGGTCGCTCGGCGGCAGCCTGAACGACCTGGCCATCGGCGACGATCCGTGGGAGGCCGACGATCTCGGTGACGGTGTCGTCGCCACCCGGTTGCTGCCCGATGTCCACCTCGTCCCCGGCCTGTGGGGCATCGACGGCTACAGCGGCATCGCGTCGATGATCACCGACCACTTCGACGTCGAACCCGGCCGCACGTACGTCGAGTTCCCATACGACTGGCGGCGCGACAACCGGGTCGCGGCGCGCCTGCTGCGTCGGCTCGTCGACGAGAAGTTGCACGCCCAACGCCAGGTCAATCGGGACGCCAAGGTCGTGCTCGTGGGTCACTCGATGGGCGGCCTGGTGGCCCGCTACTTCCTGGAATGCCTCGACGGATGGCGCGATACGCGTCTGCTGATCACGTTCGGCACACCCCACCGCGGTTCGTTGAACGCGGTCGACTTCCTGGCCAACGGGTTCGTCAAGAAGGTCGGGCCGTTGAAGGTGACCGACCTGACGACGCTGCTGCGATCGCTCACGTCGGTGTACCAGCTGCTACCGATCTTCCCGTGCGTCGACCTTGGTGAGGGCTACGTCCGCGTCGCCGAGCTGGCCGGCGCCGTCCCTGGCATCGACGCCGATCGGGCCACGAGCGCGCTGACCGACTTCCACCGGGCCATCGAGGCCGGGACGACCGCCCACGATGCGGGGGCGTACGCCATCCACTCCGTCGTCGGGATCACCCAGGGCACGTTGCAGTCGGCCCGCCTGACCGACGGCCGCCTGGTCGTCGAGCAGCACCACGGCGGTCAGGACCACGGCGGCGACGGCACCGTGCCGCGCGTGTCGGCGACGCCCGTCGAGACCGACGACTGGCAGCCCGGCTACCAGCCGATGTACTCCTCGGACCGCCACGCGTCGCTGCAGAACGCCGACCCGGTACAGACCCAGCTGCTCGGCATCCTGACCGCCCGCCCGCTGAGCGGCTTCCGCGCCGTGCGCGGGGTGCGCCTGGAAGCCGACGAGCTGCTGGCCGAGGGGGAGTCGCTCGTGGTCACCGCGCTCCCCGAGATCGCCAACGTCGACCTGCAGGCCACGCTGACCGACCTGTCGACGGGCCAGCCGGTCGGCCCGGCGATCGCGATGCGCCGCGACGCCGACGAGGTGCACCACGCCGAGGTGCCGCCGCTGGCGGCCGGGGACTATCGCCTGCGCGTCGACGGGGCGGGCACCAGCCACGACCTCGTCGACCCGGTGCACGGGCTCGTCTGCGTGCTGGTCGACGCCGCACCGGACACCGATGCGAACGCCGGCGCGATGTGATGGGGGACGTCTACGCGCTCCTCGTCGGCATCGACGCCTACCTCCCGCCGGTCAACGCGCTGTACGGCTGCCGCAACGACATGGCCGCGTTCGAGCAGTACCTCACGGCGCGGGTCGGCGATCGCCTGCGCCTCGCCACGCTGTACGACGTTGCGGCGACGCGGGCGGCCGTTATCGACACGTTCCGCGCCCACCTCGGCCAGGCGGGCGCCGGCGACGTGGCACTCTTCGCGTATGCCGGGCACGGCAGCGAGGAACCGGCGCCGGCGGCCGTCGTGGCGATGGAACCGACCGGTCGCATCCAGACCCTGATGGTGCACGACTGCGGCCGGCGGGTGGACGGCAAGCTGGTCCGGGCCATCGCCGACAAGGAGCTGGCCGTGCTCATCACCGAGGTCGCCACGAAGGGCGCCCACACGGCGATCATCCTCGACTGCTGCCACTCCGGTGGCGGGACCCGTGACCCCGAGTCCTCGGTGCGCGGCTGGATCGCCCGACCGGAGTCGGTCGACGCCGCCGAGCGGGCGCTCGTCGCCGAGCTCGCCGCCCCACGCCCCGACGACGACCTGCTCCCGGGGGCGCTCGACTGTTGGCCGGCGCCGCCGACCCCCCACGTCGCGCTCGCCGCGTGTCACTCCTTCGAGACGGCCAAGGAGCACCGCGTCGGCGACGTGACCCGCGGCGCGTTCTCCGTCGGGTTGGTCGGCGCGCTGGAGACGCTCGGCACCCGCACCACCTACCGCTCGCTGCTCAACACCGTCAGGGCCCGTGTCTCCCGCACGGCCGAGGCGCAGGTGCCCGAGCTGTGGCCGCTCGACGCCGGGAGCCTCGGCGACGCGCTGTTCCTCGACGGCACGGTGACACCGGTCCCCGCCACGTTCACGATGAGCCACGGCTTCGACGGGTGGGAGCTCGACGCGGGGCTCGTGCACGGGCTGCGGGCGCCGGTCGGCGACGATGCGTTCGTCGTCGCCTGCACACCACCGGGTGGTGGTCGCACCCCGGCCGGCGTGGCGCGGGTGACGACGGTCGAGATCGGCCGGTCGATGGTCGAGCCGATCGGATGGACGCCGGAGGACGTCGCCTACGCGGCGGTGATCACGGAGGTGCCGCTGCCGCCGGGCGAGGTGCAGCTGGACGAGCCGGCCGACGACCTCGACCCGGCGGTGGCCGCACGCGTGCGCGACGCCGTGCGGGCCGCCGTCGCCAGTGCCGGGGCGAACGGCGGCCCGTCGCCGCACCTGCGGGT
>JACCUL010000193.1 GCA_013811855.1 Acidimicrobiia bacterium | reverse complement strand
GCCGTACTACGCCGCCGGCTTCGCCGACCAGCCGGCGGCCGAGGCGCGCTACGACATCGGGGGCCCGTCCGCGCTGTTCAACCTGGCCGTCACCGCCGGTCACGCGCTGATGGCGCTCGTCGTCTTGGCGTTCCTCGGGCTCGTCGTGTCGGGCTCCCGCTCGTCGGCGGGCACGGTCGAGGCCGATCCGTGGCAGGGCCACACGCTGGAGTGGACGACGTCGTCGCCGGCCCCTCGGGACAACTTCGCCGAGACGCCCACCGTGATCTCGCCCGAGCCGGCACTCGACCTGCGGGCCACGCCAGGGGACGGGTACTGATGCAAGCCCTCCCCGCCGCCGCCCCGCCGCCCCCGCGCCGCCAGGTGCTCGTGGGCACGGCGCTCGCCGGCGTCGCCGTCACGATGCTGTTCGGCGGGATGCTCGCCGTGTGGGTCCTCATGCGGGAACGGGCGCTCGACACCGAGGAGGGCACGTGGCTGCCCGACGGTGTGGTCATCCCCGACGTGCCGGCCAACATCATGCTGATCGGTGTCTCCGCCCTCCTGCTGTTCGCCCAGTGGGCCGTGCACGCGGCGCGGCGCGGCGACCGGGTGCACACCGGGCTGGCCCTCGGGCTCGTCGCTCTCGTCGGGCTCGCCGTCATCAACGCCCAGGCCTACATCTACAACCAGATCGATCTGCCGATCGGCGAGGGCCCCTACCCCGGCATGTTCTACGCCGTCACGGGGACGATGACCGCGGCGCTCGTCGTCGGCGTCGTCTTCACCGCCGTCACCGCCTTCCGCTTCCTCGGCGGCCGCACGAACGACCGCGAGCTGGTCGCCGCGCACGCCCTGTTCTGGTACCTCCTCGCGGCCGTGTTCTCGGCCGTGTGGCTCGTGGTGTACGTGACGAAGTGAGCGAGCGCAGCGAGTTCACGGCCGGCCGAGCGACCGCCAGGGAGCCGGGCGGTGATGGGGTGTGGGGGCGCAGCCCCCACGGTGTGATCGTGAGCGGCCGGCGATGACGACCACCGGATCGAAGCTGCTCATCGGGGCCACGGTGATGGCGGTCGTGGCCGCCGTCGTCTACGGCGTGATCGTTGGAGGCGCGCTCGGCACGATCGGGCTGTCGAGTGCGGCGATGGGGCTGGCGCTGCTCGCCGGCGTCAACGTGTACACGCGCGACGCCGATGTCTCGTCGATGGACACGCAGGCCGTGATGGCGGCGCCGGCGGCCGCTGCCGCGCCCGGCAACAGCATGTGGCCGATCGGCGCCGCCGTCGGCGGCGTGCTGCTCGTCGTCGGCTTCGTCACCTACCCGGTGATGGTCGTCTTCGGTGTCGTCGTCCTGCTCGCGGCCACGGTCGAGTGGACGGTGCAGGCGTGGAGCGAGCGGGCCTCGGGCGACGCCACGTTCAACGCCTCGCTCCGTGGTCGCATGGCCCATCCACTCGAGTTCCCGGTCCTCGGGGCGATCGGCCTCGGCGTCGTCATCTACTCGTTCAGCCGGATCATGCTGTTTCTCTCGCAGGCGGGCGGACCGGCCGCGTTCGCCACCATCGCCGCACTGATCCTGCTGGTGGGCTTCGTCGTCGCCTTCCGCCCGACGGTGCGCAGCGGTGCCGTCGCCGGGGTGGCGACCATCGCCCTCGTAGGCCTCGTCGCCGGCGGGGTGGCGGCCGCGTTGGAGGGCGAGCGCGAGCTGCACCCGCACGAGACGACCGGCGATCTCGGTCGGGAAGGTCAGTGCGACACGGGCGAGGAGACCGAAGCCGACGAGAACGCCTCCCAGACCGTCGGGGCCAAAGCCAACCTGCTGGCCGACATCGTGCTGCACGAGGACGGCCGGCTCGAAGCCGATGCCCTCGGTCTGCCCGGCGGCGCCGGCCAGCTCGTCGTCGCCCGCAACAACCCGACCAACGTGCGCTTCGTCAACGCGTCGGGCGAGGAGCGCCGGCTCGTGCTCGACCTCGGCACCCGCCCCGCCGTCGACGAGAACGGGGACGTGATCGAGGACGAGGAGGTGCCGGACCAGCGCTGCACGGCGCTCGCCAACGAGGACGGCAACCAGCTCCTGAACTTCACAGTGACGGAGCCCAGCGCGTCGGGCGGACCGTACGCGTTCGTCGTGCCGGGCGTCGACGGCGCCCGCGTCGAGGTGGTCGTGCCGTGACACGGATCAGTATGGTGCGCGAGATGTCCGCCGGCCCGTCGCGCCGCCGCCTCGCCGGCGCGCTGACGGCGCTCGGCGGTGTCACCCTCCTGGCGGCGTGCGCCGAGGACGCGCCTCAAGACACGTGGCAGCCGGCCGGCGAGAACGCCCAACGCATCCAGGACCTGCAGTGGTGGGTGTTCGCCATCGCCGGCGCCGTCGGGCTGATCGTGTTCGCGACGATCGCATGGGTGTCCGTGCGGTATCGAGACCGCGGCCAGCCGATCCCCCGCCAGACCCACGGCCGTCCGGCGCTCGAGATCGGGTTGACCGTGCTGCCGGCGCTGATCCTCGTCGGCGTCGCGATCCCGACCATCGGCACCCTGATGGACCTCTCCAGGACGTCCGACACCGAGTGCGTCGTCAACGTCACCGGCCAGCAGTGGTGGTGGGAGGTCGACTACCCGCCCCAGGAGGGCTGCGGTGGGTTCTCCGAGCCGATCGTCACGAGCGGCCAGATGGTCATCCCGACGGGCACCAAGGTGCTCGTGCGCGGTACCAGCCGCGACGTCATCCACAGCTGGTGGATCCCGCGCCTCAACGGCAAGCGGGACATGGTGCCCGGCCGTGTCCAGACGGTCCGCCTCCAGGCCGACCGGCCCGGCATCTATGCCGGCCAGTGCACCGAGTTCTGTGGACTGTCCCACGCCAACATGCGCATGGAGGTCGTGGCGCTCGACCCGGCCGACTTCGAGACGTGGAAGGCCAACCAGCTCGCCGACTACACGGCACCCATGGAGGGCTCCCTGGCTGCCGCGGGCGAGCAGGTGTTCATCTCGCAGTGCGCGACGTGCCACCAGGTCGACGGGCTGGTGAACGCCGACGGCGTGCCGATCATCGCCCAGCCCCAGGAGCGGGTGTTTGCCGGCGCGGCCCCGAACCTCACCAACCTGACGACCCGCAACACGTTCGCCGGCGCCACGTGGGACCTGCTCACGCCGACGTGCCGCGACGACGTGTGGAACGCCTCGCCGGAGGAGTTCGGCGCCGCCTACCTGGCCGGGGTCAGCGCCGACTGCCTGAACGAGGTCGACCTGCGCGAGTGGCTGCGGAACGCACCGGCCAAGAAGCCGATGTACGCCGACCCCGAGCAGCTCGGCCCGACCGACGGGCTCAACCGCGGCATGCCGTACCTCGCCCTGTCCGAAGCGCAGATCGACCAGATCATCGCCTATCTCTTGGAGCGACAGTGAGCATCCTGAAACGGCGCGATCGGACCGGTCGTTCTGAGGCGATCTCCTGGTTTGGCACGCCGGGCGCTCCATCGCCTTCGGCGGCCGCATCGAGGACGGAGTAAGCGAGCGATGGCGATCATCGAGCGTCCCGTCCCGGCCACCTCTGTCGGGCCGGCGCTGCCCACGGTCACGCCGAGCTCGTCGCTCGGTGTCTTCAGGCGGCCAGTGGCGGCGACCGGGTGGCGGTCGTGGGTCTTCACCGTCGACCACAAGCGGCTCGGGATCATGTACGGCGTCGCGGCCACGTTCTTCTTCGTGGTCGGCGGCATCGAGGCGTTGCTCATCCGCCTTCAGCTCGCCGGTCCCGACGGCACCGTGCTGTCGGCCGATGTCTACAACCAGATGTTCACCATGCACGCCACGTCCATGGTGTTCCTCTTCGCCATGCCGATGGCGGCCGCGTTCGGCAACTACTTCCTCCCCCTGCAGGTCGGCGCCCGTGACGTCGCCTTCCCGCGCATCAACGCGTTCGGCTTCTGGTCCTTCTTGTTCGGCGCGATGTTCGTCAACGCCGGTTGGTTCCTCGGTGGCGCCGCCGACGGGGGCTGGTTCATGTACGCCCCGAACTCGGGCGTAGCTTACTCGCCGTCGCATGGCATCGACTTCTGGGCCATCGGCCTGCAGATCACCGGCATCGCCTCGCTGAGCGGTGCCATCAACCTCATCGTCACCGTGCTCAACATGCGCACCCGGGGCATGTCGCTGATGCGCATGCCGGTGTTCACGTGGATGATCCTCGTCGTCCAGTTCCTGCTGCTGTTCGCCATTCCGGTCATCACCGTGGCGCTGTTCCTGCTGACGTTCCAGCGGGTGTTCGGAGCCACGTTCTTCTCCGTCGAGGCCGGCGCCGACCCGTTGCTGTGGCAGCACCTGTTCTGGATCTTCGGCCACCCCGAGGTGTACATCCTCGTGCTGCCGTCGTTCGGCATCGTGAGCGAAGTCCTGCCGGTCTTCTCCAAGAAGCCGCTGTTCGGCTACCCGTTCGTGGTGTTCTCGGGCGCCGCCATCGGGTTCGTCGGGTGGGGGGTGTGGGCCCACCACATGTTCGCCTCCGGCATCGGGCCGATCAGCGTCGCCGTGTTCTCGATGTCGACGATGGCGATCGCCGTGCCGACGGGCATCAAGATCGTGAACTGGACGCTCACCATGTGGGGCGGCAAGCTGCGCTTCACCACGGCGATGCTCTTCGCCATGGGCCTGGTGGTGGAGTTCACGATCGGCGGCCTGTCGGGCGTCACCCACTCCGTCGCCCCCTCCGACACCCAGCAGACCGACACCTACTACATCGTCGCCCACTTCCATTACGTGCTGTTCGGCGGCGCCGTGCTCGGGTTCTTCGCCGGCTTCTACTACTGGTGGCCGAAGGTCTTCGGGAAGTGCCTGGGCGAACGGCTCGGCAAGTGGAACTTCTGGGTGATGATCGTCGGGCTCAACCTGACGTTCGGGCCGATGCACATCGTCGGCTTGCAGGGCCAACCCCGGCGGATGTACGTGCACACCGAGAGCCGTGCGGGTGAGGGCTTCTTCAACATCACGTTCTGGAACTTCGCCGCCTCGGTCGGGGCGTTCATCATCGCCATCAGCGTCCTGCTGTTCCTCATCAACATCTGGCACACCCACCGCACAGCGCCGCCGGCGCCGCTCGACCCGTGGGACGCAAGGACGCTGGAGTGGATGACGACCAACCCGCCGAAGGCGCACAACTTCGACTCCGTCCCCACCGTGCACGCCCTCGACGAGTTCTTCCACCGCAAGTACGAGGACGTCGGCGAGGGCGACGAGCACGACCTGCGCCGGGTGGCCACGGCCGAGGAGCTCCTCGCCGAGCAGGAAGCGAACGCCGACCACCACATCCACCTGCCCTCGCCGTCGTACTGGCCGGTCGTGCTGGCCTTCGCGCTGCCGATCGTCGGCTTCGGGGTGATCTACAACCACCTCATCGCCGTCGTTGGCGCGAGCATCGTCGTGTTGGCGATGTTCGGCTGGGCGCTCGAGCCCTCCGTGGCCCTGGACACCGACTACGACCCGCCGGCGCCCGACGACGGCCCCGGCACCGAGCTGGCCACGGTCGGAGGCGGCCGACCGTGAGCGACGCCGACGCCCCGCACGGGGCCACGCCGCCGGCCGAGAAGACGCCGGAGCACGGGGCGCCGGACGAGGGCAACGCCCCCACGCCCGATGACGCCAGCGCCGTGGCCGAGAAGGTCGACGAGATCCCGATGGGCGGCGTGCCAGAACCGGGACCGACGGGCGAGGCCCAGCGGGCGGACGACTCCAACCTGTTGACCGAGCTGCCCGACCACGCCGAGCACCGCGATCTCCACGGCGGGCACGCCACCACCACCGGTTTGTCGAACAACAAGATGGGCATGTGGCTGTTCCTCGGCTCAGAGTGCCTGCTCTTCGGCGGCCTGATCAGCACGTACATGCTGTACCGGGGCCGCCAGGCCGACGGCCCCGGACCGGACCAGATCTACGACATCCCGTTCACGTCGGTGTCCAGCTTCGTGCTGCTGATGAGCTCGCTGACGATGGTGCTCGCCGTGTCGTCGGCGACCCGCAACGACGAGCGCAACACCAAGCTGTGGCTGACGATCACGGCGCTGCTCGGGGCGACGTTCGTCGGCGGCCAGGTCTACGAGTTCACCGCCTTCTACCGGGAGGGGATGGGCTTCACGACGAGCCTGTTCTCGTCCAGCTTCTTCACGCTCACCGGGTTCCACGGGGCCCACGTCACCATCGGCATCATCATGCTGATGGCCCTCGTCGGGATGATCTCCCGACAACGCGTCGTCGGTGACAAGGCCGAGGTGGTCGAGCTCGTCGGCCTCTACTGGCACTTCGTCGACATCGTGTGGATCGTCATCTTCACGCTCGTCTACCTCATCCCGGCGTGACACGTCCCATGACCACCGACACCAGCCACGACCACCACCCGGCGGAGACGTCAGCGGCCCGCGAGGCCGAGCACCACGGCGCCACCGATGCTCAGTACATTCTCATCGCCGTGATCCTGGCGCTGATCACGGCCGGCGAGGTGACGCTGACCTACATCGACGTCGGGCCGATCTTCCTGCCCGCGCTGCTGATCATGATGGCCGCCAAGTTCATCACGGTGGTCAGCTTCTTCATGCACCTGAAGTTCGACCACCGCGTGTTCAGCGTCCTGTTCTACATGGGCCTGTTCCTCGCCGTCGGCGTCTATTGCGGCGCCTTGCTCACCTTCCACTTCTTCGCCGGCTGACGCCAACCGCCCGCCGCCAGCCGGGGAACTGTGAGCTATCGATACCGACTTCCGCTGTCTGGACTCACACTTCGCCGGCCTACTGCGCGAAGTTGAACGTGGCGAAGGCCCGGTCCAACGCCTCCAGGTCGGCGTCCGTGACGACCTGGACGAACATGACCATCGTGTAGCTGCTGTCGGGCGGGTTGGCCACCAGCGTGACGATG
>JACCUL010000183.1 GCA_013811855.1 Acidimicrobiia bacterium | reverse complement strand
GCGACGGCGCTGGCGGCGCCGTACTCCATGTCGTCGGGATGGGCGACGACGGCGAGTGCCCGCTCCCAGTCCTCGGCCAGCGGTTCGAGCAACGGCTGATCGGTCACGGCTGACATCGAAGCAGAGTGCGCTCTGTCGCACCACGGCTCTTCGGACCCCGTCGGGCGGGCCTCGCCGGCAGGACCGCCTCCAGCGGGCCGAGGTGCTGTTCGATCCGCTGCCGTTCGATGCCGGAGCCGCTCGAGCCTACGGACGGGTGTACGCGGCGATCAGCGCCGCGGTTCGCAAGGCACGCGGACCACGGGCCATCGATGTGCTCATCGCGGCGACCTGGTCACGGCTTCGGTTCCTTCGGCAACCCGAGCACACGCTCGCCGACGATGTTGCGCTGGATCTGGCTGGTGCCGCCCCAGATCGTCTCGGACCGGGAGAAGAAGAACGCCGACTGCATCGGGCTGACCGGGTAACCGTCCCGGCGCTTGTCGCGCAGAGCGCCGGGCCACGACGGTGGGCCGGCGTCGATCAGCATCGCCTCGGCGCCGTACACGTGCAGGGCGAGCGCCATGGCCTCCTGGTGCATCTCCGACCAGAACACCTTGTTCGTGGCGCCGAGCGCGGTCACACCGGGGTCCGTGGCCCCGGAGACGGCCGCCGACAGCGAGCGCAGGCCGTTGATGCGCAGGACCTGCACCTTCGTGTGGGCGCGAGCGAGCGCCTGGCGCAACAGCGCGTGGTCGGTCAGCCCGCGCTCCCGAGCGGCCTCGGTGATCAGCCGCAGCTCCTCCTCGAACCGGCGGTACCCCGTGGTCGTCGACTGCCCGCGCTCGAACGCCAACGTGGAGTTGGCGACCTGCCAGCCGTTGTTGACGCCGCCGACCACGTTGTCCTTTGGACAGCGGGCGTCGTCGAAGAACACCTCGCAGAACTCGGCCGTCCCGTCGGGTTGCGTGATCCCGCGCACCTCGACGCCTGACTGGCGCATCGGCACCAGCAGGTAGGAGATGCCCTTGTGCTTGGGGGCGTCCGGATCGGTGCGGGTGAGCAGGAAGCAGTAGTCGGCGTGGTGCCCACCCGTCGTCCACACCTTCTGGCCGTTGATGACCCATTCCTCGCCGTCGAGCACGGCCGTCGTTGCCAGGCTGGCGAGGTCCGAGCCCGAGTTGGGTTCGCTGAACCCCTGGCACCAGCGCGTCTCACCGCGCAGGATGCGGGGCAGGAACTCCCGCTTCTGCTCCTCGGTCCCCCATTGCAGAATCGTCGGGCCGACCAGCGTGTCGCCGAAGAAGTCGGCCCGCATCGGTGCCTTGGCCCTGGCGAACTCCTCCGCGAGGACGACGCCCTCCATCGTCGACAGCCCCTTGCCGCCGTACTCCTTCGGCCACGTGGCGCAGATCCACCCGCCCTCGTGGAGCTTGGCCGGCCACTTCGCGTTGAAGTGCGCCCGCGCCTCGGCGGTCATCTCGAAGTCGGGGTCGAACCACCCGTCGGGCAGGTTGTCCTCCAGCCAGGCCCTGACGTCGCCCCGAAACGCCTCGGCCTCGGCCGGGTACGTCATCTCCATCGGCCCATCATGACGCGCCGGCCCTTCGGTGGACATCCGTTTCGCTTAGCTTCGGACCATGACGATCGAGGCACCGCCAGCGCGCTGGACGGCGCAGTGGAAGGAGCTGTACGCGGAGGTCATCACGACCGGCCTGTGCACGGGGTGTGCCGGCTGCGTCGTGACGTGCCCGCACGATGTCATCGGCTACGAGCACGAGGAGGGCAAGTACGTCCCGTTCCACCTCGAGGAGGAGCTCGGCGCAGACAACTGCATCCATGGCGAGAAGGGCTGCACGACGTGCACCCGGGCCTGCCCCCGTTTCGGGGCCTGGGAATCGGCGGCCGACACCCACCTGTTCGGACGGGTGCGCCAGCCGGACGAGATGGCGGGCATCTGGCGGCGCCTGCTGTTGACCCGCGCCACAGACGCCGATCAGCACGCCAAGGGCCAGGACGGCGGCTTCGTGTCGGCGATGTTGATCTGGCTGCTGGCCAACGACTACATCGAGGCGGCGATGGTCAGCGGCGTCGAGGACGACGACGCCTGGAAGGCCAAGCCGGTGCTGGCCCGCACGCCGCAGGAGGTGCTGGCCACCGCCGGCAGCCGCTACACGTACTGCGCCAACCCGCTGGCCCTGCGCGACGCCAAGGAGGCCGGGCTCAGCCGGCTGGCGCTCGTCGGCATGGGTTGCCAGACGAGCTCACCGCCGATCATGTGGGACCGCAAGGCCGGCAAGGCGTCCAGGCCGTTCCTGTTCAACATCGGGCTGCTCTGCTCCAAGACGTTCGACGACGCCATCTTCCCCGAGCTGTTCGAGGCCAAGTACGGGCTGGCCAAGGCCGACATGCTCAAGATGAACATCAAGGGCGTGTTCCAGGTCTGGATGCGCGACGGCTCGTACCACGAGATCGATCTGAAGGAGTGCCACCACTGGACGCGGACCGGGTGCCTGCACTGTCCGGACTTCGCCGCCGAGCACGCCGACATCTCGACCGGTGGCATCGGCGAGGACAACGACTGGACGCTGACCATCGTGCGCACCGAGCTCGGCGAGGAGGTCCTCGACCGGATGCTCGCCGATGGCACGATCCTCGCCCGCCCGGCCCAGGAGGACGAGAAGGCGATGAAGCTGCTGCGCCTGCTGTCGATCGTCTCGCGGCGGCGGTGGCCGGCCACGGCCGACCCGGCGCCCGCCGTCGGCGTGCCGCCCCCGAAGAAGAAGGCGCCGACCGCCGAACCGGCGGCGACAGCGTCGCCGTCCTAGCGCCGTCCGGTCAGCCGGCGGACGCGCAGGTGGCCAGGTCCTCGACGAACGCCGTGAACTCCTCGGTGGCGCCGGGGGGGATGCCGTCGGTCGAGTCGAAGGCCAGCTCCTCGTTGTTGTCGGTCACGGCCTCCAGCTCCTCGTTCGAGTAGCTCTCCAGCTTGTCGCGCATGCACGACTTGACCTCCTCGGAGACGTCCTGCAGCGCTTCGATCTGGTCGCGGGCGACGGCTCTGGCCCCTGGGTTGCTGGTGCAGGCGCCCACGCCGAACATGGCGACGGCGGCGAACAGACACAGGCGCGACCTCACGAGGATGCGAGGCTAACGGCGCGGCGCAGGACGGCCACCAGCATCTCCCGGGTCAGGCGGCCGGTGAACGTGTTCTGCTGGCTCGGGTGGAACGAGCACAGCAGGACCGGACCACCGGGTACCGGCGCCTCCAACCCGTGGGCGAAGCGGGGCCGCGGACGCAGGCCGTAGTGCGTGGTCGCCGCGCCGTAGCCGAACGCGCCGAGGCAGACCACGACGGCGGGATCGAGCGCGGCGAGCTCGGGCCGGAGGAACGCCCGGCAGGCGTCGCGCTCGGCCGGGGTCGGCGCGTTGGCCGGCGGCGCGCACTTCACGGCGGCCGTGATCCAGGTGTCACGCAACGCCAGGCCGTCGTCGACTGATGTTGACGTCGGCTGGTTGGCGAGACCCACGGCGTGCAACGCGGCGACGAGGAAATCTCCGCTGCGGTCGCCGGTGAACACGCGGCCCGTGCGGTTGGCGCCGTGCGCCGCCGGCGCCAAGCCGACGACGACGATCGCTCCG
>JACCUL010000081.1 GCA_013811855.1 Acidimicrobiia bacterium | reverse complement strand
CGTCGAGCGGGGTGGGCCCGGGGCGCGTGACGTCGCCCGGCTGGCCACGCCGCAGAGCGGCGCGGCGTCCACCGTCGGCATCACCGGTGCGCCCGGGTCGGGCAAGAGCACGTTGACCAGCGCCGTGGTCGGCCACCTCCGGGAGCGGGGCGACGAGGTCGCCGTGCTCGCCGTCGACCCCTCCTCGCCGTTCACCGGTGGGGCGATCCTCGGTGACCGGGTGCGCATGCAGGACCACGCCACCGACGTCGGCGTGTTCATCCGATCGATGGCGACGCGGGGGCACCTCGGCGGTCTGGCGCTGGCGACGCCGGAGGCGGTGCGGTTGCTCGACGCGCTCGGCTACCGCACGATCGTGATCGAGACGGTCGGTGTCGGTCAGGTCGAGGTCGAGGTCGCGGCGGCCGCGGACACGACCGTGGTCGTCGTCACGCCCGGGTGGGGCGACAGCGTGCAGGCCAACAAGGCCGGCCTGATGGAGGTCGCCGACGTCTTCGTCGTCAACAAGGCCGATCGTCGGGGTGCCGACGGGACGCGACGCGACCTCGAGCAGATGCTCGACCTCGCCGGCCACCGTGCTGCGGGGGATTGGCGACCGCCGATCTTGGCGACCGTGGCGACGTCCGGTGACGGCGTGCCCGAGCTGTGGGCGGCCGTCGAGGCCCACCAGCGCCACGCCGCGGCCAGCGGCGAGCGTGATCGGCGCCGGCAGGTCCGTCTCACCAACGAGCTGCGCGAGATCTTGACCCGCCGCTTCGAGGAGCGGGCCCGCGACCGCCTCGGCGACGCGGCCTGGCAGGACCTGGAGCAGCGCGTGTTGGACCGCGAGGTGGACCCGTGGTCCGCCGCCGATCAGCTGCTCGATTAGCGAACTGCTGTTTGGGATCGTCCGTTTCCGGTCGGTTCGACCCAACGGTTCGGCGGTCGCGTCCGGATGAGGTAGGAAAGCTCGGCGATCACCCGCTCGGGTTGGCGGAGGTCGGCCCACCAGACGTCGACGATCTCCCAGCCGAGCTGACGCAGCGCGCCGCGCCGGCGGGCGTCGCGGTGCTGAGCAGAGGGGTCGCCGTGCCACCGCCACGATTGCGCCTCGACGCCGATCCGACGGACCGGTTCGGCCAGGTCGAGCTCGGCGATGAGCACGCCGCGCTGGTCGCGGACGGGGAACTCGTCGATCAGGCGCACACCAACCGACGCCAACACGCGGGCGGCGAGGCGCTGGAACCAGCTGCGGGGGAGGCGCGCCTCGGTCCGGCCATGCAGTAGCTCCAGCAGCGTCCGCGGGCCGGAGCGACCGCGCTTGCGCCACGCCACCGCAGCCTCCTGGAGCTCGTCGGCGGACACGCCGAGCCGCAACGCGCTGTCGAACGCGCGCGCCGTCGCCGTGTATCCGACGTGCGGCGCCAGTAGGGCCAGGGTGCTTCCGACCGACATGACAGGTATGCCCTCCACCCGCACCGTGTGCTCGATGACCGGCCCGCGGGTGTAATGCACGGCGGTGGGGAAGAACGGCCGCGGGTTGGCGCCGTCGACCGCGATCACATCGATCGTCTCGTGGCGGTCGAAGCCGTCGAGGCCGTGGAGACGGGCGGCGGCGCCGTGGGAGACGGCCATCACGCCAGTGGCGAACGTCGCCGCCATGGCCCGACCCATGAACGTGACCGGGCAGCCGCCCACTGCGAGCACGCCGGCGCACGGCGAGTACAGGGTGCCGTCGGTCCTCCGTCGCATCTCGACCCGGGCGCTCACGCCGAGCGCCCTGGCCTGTTCGGTTGAGGCCACGCCGTGCTGCGCGGCCATGAGTTGGAGCAGAGGGCGGAGATCCTTCACATCCTCCCTGGGTGCGCCGAACGGTCCGGACCGGAAATTCACCGACCTGCTGTTTGCAATCGGCCGAGAACGGCCGATTGCAAACAGCAGAACGCGTTCGGCAAGGCTGGAGTGATGGCTGAGCTGTTGGACGTCCAGACGCGTGACGGGGTCGCCGTCGTGACGTTGCGCAACGGGAAGGTCAACGCGCTGTCCACCGCGCTGGTCGCCGAGATCCACGGCGCGGCCGACGCGCTGACGGCCGATCCGCCGGGGGCCGTCGTCGTGACGGGCGGAGAGCGCATCTTCGCCGCTGGCGCCGACATCTCGGAGTTCGGCGGGCCGGACGAGGCGGCGACGATCACGGCGACGATCCACCGCGCGCTCGACGCCGTCGCCGCCATCCCCCGCTTCACGATCGCCGCCGTCAGCGGCTACGCGCTGGGCGGAGGGTGCGAGCTGGCGCTGGCCTGCGACTACCGCATCGCCGGGCCACGAGCGGTGTTCGGCCAGCCCGAGATCCTGCTCGGCATCATTCCCGGCGGCGGGGGCACCCAGCGGCTGGCCCGGCTGGTCGGCCCGAGTCGGGCCAAGGAGCTGTGCCTCGGCGGACGCCAGGTGCCGGCCGACGAGGCGTTGACGATCGGTCTGGCCGACGAGGTCGTCGACGGCGATCCGCTGGAACGGGCGCTGGAGCTGGCCCGATCGCTGGCGGCGGGGGCCGTGCTCGCCCAGGCCGCCGCCAAGCGAGCCATCGACGACGGGTTGTCGATGGACCTCGCGGCCGGCCTGGCGCACGAGCGGGAGCTGTTCGTCGAGGTGTTCGGCACCGAGGACAGCCAGGTCGGCATCCGCAGCTTCCTCGAGCACGGCCCCGGCAAGGCCGAGTTCACCGGGCGCTAGCGGGCGAGCGCCAGCTCGACGACGAGGTCCTCGAGGCGGTTCATCGAGATCTGCATGCCGCCCTCCATGCCGGAGGCGATGTGGCCGTCGCGGTGCTCTTGGCAGCTGTGCAGCACGTCGCACGTCATCGTCGTGACGCCGTCACGCTCCTCCAACGTGAACGTGTTGAGGGCCTCGCCGTCGGGGAAGCCCTCGAACACCTCGGTCGAGACGAGGCGCCGCGGGGCGTCGATCTCGCGGTACTCGCCGTGGAAGCCGACCTCGAAGCCGGCCTCCTCGCGGGTCACGTAGCGCCACGAACCGCCCTCGCGCAGGTCGATCTCGCAGACCAGCCACTCGGAGGTCTCGAAGCCCCACCAGCGCTTGACGAGCTCGGGTGTCGTCCACGCCTTGAAGACGAGGTCGGCGGGGGCGTCGAACTGGCGGGTGATGCGGATGCCGGTGTCGGACGGGAGGGTGACGGTGGCGGAGCCGTGGCGGCTTGTGGTCTTGTTCATGGTGTGTCCTTGTCGTTGAGCTCGGCGAGCAGGTCGTCGAGGCGGTCGAGGCGGGTGTTCCAGGTGCGCTCGAAGGAGCGCACCCACTCGTGGATCGGCTGCAGCGCCGGACCGTTGACGCGGTACCAGCGGCGGCGGCCGTCCACACGGACGAGCACGAGGCCGACCGCCCGCAGCACGCCGAGGTGCTTGGACACCTGCGGCTGGCTGAGGCCGAGCCGGTCGACGAGCTCGCCGACGGTGACCTCGCCGGTGCTGATGGCGTCGAGGAGGTCGCGGCGGCTCGCTTCGGCGACGGCGTTGAACGCGTCCGTCGTCGTCGCGGAACGAGCCATGAGGACCATTATATTCCGATATCGGCATATGTCAACCCTCCCGTCATGGGGGAGGGGAGGAAGCCTCAGGTGCGGATGGCCGCGCCGGTCTCCAGGTCGAAGAAGTAGAGGCGCGTCGTGTCGATGCCGATCACGACGTCGTCGCCGGGACGGACCCGGCTGCGCGGGCTGAAGCTGGCGACGAACTTGGTGCCCTGGACCTCGATCGACTGGATGGCGTCGGCCGACCCGGCGTCCTGCTCCAGCTCCTTGGTGTCCTCGGTGCGCACGGCGGAGGCGGGCATGCTGAAGTGCACGACGATCTCCGAGCCCAGCGCCTCGGTCAGGAGGGCGGTGGAACGGATCTGCTGGTCCTCCGGCACCGGGTTGCGCGGTCCCGGCTCGCTGAGGTCCTCCGACCGCACTCCGACGGCGACGGTCTTGTCGGCGTAGCCGCGCAGGGCGGGGCGGGCGGCGATGGCCTCGTCGCCGATGGTCAGCTGCTGGTCCCCGAAGGCGACGGCCAGCTTGCCGTCACGATCGACGATGGTGCCCTCGGCCAGGTTCATCGGGGGTGAGCCGATGAAGCCGCCGACGAACAGGTTGTCGGGCTCGTCGTAGAGGACCTGCGGATCGTCGACCTGCTGCAAGAGGCCCTTGCGCATGACGGCGACCCGGTCGCCCATCGTCATCGCCTCGACCTGGTCGTGGGTGACGTACACGGTGGTGACGTTGAGCTCGCGCTGCAGGGCGGCGATGTCCGAGCGCATCTGCACCCGCAGCTTGGCGTCCAGGTTCGACAACGGCTCGTCCATGAGGAACGCCCGCGGGTTGCGGACGATGGCTCGCCCCATGGCGACGCGCTGGCGCTGGCCGCCCGACAGCATCTTCGGGCGGCGGTCCATCAGCTCCTCCAGCCCGAGCGTGCGGGCCGCGGCGTCGACGCGCCGCTTGATCTCGTCCTTGGGCATCTTGCGCAGCTTCAACCCGAACGAGATGTTGTCGGCCACGCTCATGTGCGGGTACAGCGCGTAGCTCTGGAACACCATGGCGATGTCGCGGTCGCGGCTCGGACGTTCGTTGACGCGCTCGCCGTCGATGCGCACCTCGCCGTCACTGATCTCCTCCAACCCGGCGACCATGCGCAGGGCCGTCGACTTGCCGCAGCCGGACGGCCCGACGAGCACGAGGAACTCGCCGTCGCCGATGTCCAAGCTCAGATCGGTCACGGCTTCGAAGCCGTTCTCGTAGCGCTTCGTGATCTTGTCGAGCACGACCTCAGCCATGGGATGGTTCCTCCTTGGACGACGGGTTCGGCGGGGTGGAGCGGACGCCACGGCGGGGGTTCACGGGTCGAGCTCCCACACGTGGACGGCCGGTCCGCCGGCGGGCAGCTGCAGCGTCGTGTCGTCGCCGACGCGGGCGTCGTCCGATCCGAACAGCCGCTGTCCGAGCGTGCCGTCGAGCGTCGCCGCGTCGAGCACGAGCGGCCGATGATCGGCCCGTGCGGCCTGGACCAGCAGGCGCTGATGGCGTGATTCGCGCAGGAACACGAGCACGTCCCCTTCGGCGTGCACCCAGCGCAGCCCGCCGTGGCGCAGCGCCGGCGAGCGGCGCCGCAGCGCGCCGAGGGACTCGTAGGCGGCGAGGACGTCGTGGTCCCAGCGCCGGCCGTCCCACGGCATCGGGACGCGGGCGGCGTCGCTGCCGGCGCCGCGCAGGCCGACCTCGTCCCCGGCGAAGATCATCGGGACGCCGGGGAACGTGAAGAGCAGCCCGGCGCCGACGATCTGGCGGGCGGCGCTGCCGGCGACGGTGCGGAACCGCGTCGTGTCGTGCGAGCCGAGCAGGTTGAACCCGGACACGGTCGAGCGCCACGGCTGGGTGGCGACGACATCGACGATGGAGCGCGCCGTGGCGGCGGCGTCGAACCGGGGGATCGGCACGGGGTCGCCGAGGAAGCGCATCGGCTCCTCCCCGCGCAACCAGCTCCACACGGGCCGCAGGAAGGCCAGGTAGTTCATGACGCCGTGCCACCCGTCGCCGCCGAGGTCGATAGCGGCGTCGTAGCAGTGCTCGGCGACGAGGTAGCCGTCCGGTCGGGCGACGGCCATGGTGTGGCGCATGGCGAGGGCGACAGCGTGGTTGACGTCGATGCCGCGGTTGCGGCCGGCCATGTTGGCGACGTCGACGCGCCATCCGTCGAGATCGAACGGCGGGCGCAGCCACTTGGCCGTCACGGACTCCGGCCCGGCGACGAGGCGCCGCTGGAGCTCCGCGTCGCGCAGGTCGAACTTCGGCAGCGATGGCACGTCGAACCACGCCTCGTAGTCGTCTGGGTGGTGCCGGAAGAAGAAGAAGCCGGCCTCCGTCGACTCGGCGTCGCGCTGGGCGGCCGTGAACCACTCGTGGCCGGCGCCGGCGTGGTTGACGGTGAGGTCCCCGATGATGCGGATGCCCCGGTTGTGGCACGCCTTGACGAACCGGATCAGGGCGTCGTCGCCGCCCAGCAGGGGGTCGACGTGCTCGAACGTGGCGGCGTCGTAGCGGTGGCTCGAGCGGGCCGGGAAGATCGGCGTGAGGTACAGGCCGTTGGCGCCGATCCGCTCCACATGGTCGAGGTGGTCCTCGAGGCCGCGGAGGTCGCCGCCGTAGAGCTGGTGCACGGCGGTCGGCCCGTTCGTGTCGACGGGCTCGTCCCACGCGGCCGGGCTGGCCCAGGCCGGTGGGGCGTGCTCGGCCCCGGACAGGGCGAAGCGATCGGGGAAGACCTCGTAGAAGGTGGTGTCGCGCAGCCACGGCGGCGGCGGGTCGTGGGCCGAGATGCGGAAGTCGGCGGCGTCGCCCACGGTCCGAGCGTGGGCGCCGGTGCCGTTGACGAACCGGTACCCGCCGGCGCCGCCGTCGAGCAGGAAGCGGTAGTTCGTCACCGGGTTGTGCACGACGAGGTCGGCCCGCCACCACGCCTCGTGCCCGGTCGTGCGGTCGATCGTCGCCTCGGTGAACCGGGGCTCGGCGTCCGGCGTCGTGCGCACCCACACCCGCTCGGCCGCCACGGCGTGGGGCACGCGGAGCCACACCGAGACGGTGTCGCCGAGCGTCGGCTCGAGCGTCGAGACGTGGCGTTCGGAGCCGTCGTGGTGAGGGGCGAGCAGGCTCATCGGTGCCCGACCGAGAGATGCGACGGTCTCGACCGACTCGAGACCACGAGGCACCGATGAGCGGGTCGCCGCAAAGCCGGCGACGAAGAAGCACCGAGACGCCTGAGCTCGCTCCGCTCGCTCAATGGTGCCCCACCGCGCTAGCCCTTCACGGCGCCAGCGGTGATCCCGCCGACGATGAAGCGCTGCAGGAACTGGAACAGCACGACGACGGGGATGGCGGCGAGCACGGCGCCGATAGCGAATGGCCCCCAGCGCAGGTCGTAACGGTCACCGGCCAGCAGGCCGCGCAGGCCGACGGCGACGGTCAGCTCGGGGTCGGACGTGTCCTTGCCGAACAGGATCGTCTGGGCGACGAGGAACTCGGCCTGGGCCGAGATGAACGACAGCAGGAAGATGATCGCCAGCACCGGCGCGGCGAGCGGCAGAATGATCTTGAAGAACGTCTGATTGTGGGTGGCGCCGTCGATCTGGGCGCTCTCGTCGAGGTCGCGGGGGATCGTGTCGAAGAACCCCTTGATCAGCCAGGCGTTCGCCCCCAGCGCGCCGCCGAGGTAGAAGAGCATGATGGCGATGATCGTGCCGGCGCCG
>JACCUL010000073.1 GCA_013811855.1 Acidimicrobiia bacterium | reverse complement strand
GGACGCGGCTGGCCGCCGTCACGGAGGTGCGAGCGCTCCTGCCCGTCGTGACCATCTCCGCCGCCGTGACAGACGGCGCCTGGCGGGACCGATCGGGCAAGACCGTCGCCACGTCGTCGCTGCATCGCGACATCGACGTCGACGGCCACCCCGCCGCCGAGCTCGTGCCGTGGACGGTCGAGATCGCCGAGTTGACCGGCTATCCGAAGAAGGCGGTGGCCGCCGCCGCGGCGCTCCGCGAGCTCGGCCTCGTCCAGCTCGGCGACGAGACGGTCGTCGTCGCGGCGACCGCCGCCGGCATCTCGCTGTCCGGCACCCGCTTCGAGCCGACGGTCCCGCTCGACGCCGAGATGCCTGCCGCCGAGGGCGTGCGGCTCGTGCTGGCCAACCTGGCCGACACGATCGACGGCAACTGGCGGGGCACGATCGACGACGTCGACCCGGAGTTCCTCCACGACCTGCGCGTCGCCGTGCGCAGGACACGGTCGGTGCTGCGCCAATGCAAGCGGTCCCTGCCGTCGACGGTCGTCGAGTGGGCCAGCGAGCGGTTCGGCTGGCTGGCCGGCGAGACCGGCCGCGCCCGCGACCTCGACGTCTACCTCATCGAGTGGGACACGTACACGAGTCCGCTGGGGCTGACCGTCGTCGACGCGCTGCACCCCGTGCGTCGGCTCCTGGGACGCCATCGGGCCGAGGCCGCCACGCGACTGACAGCGACGTTGCGATCGTCTGAGGCGATGGCGCTGCTCGGGGAATGGCGCAGCTGGTTGCGCCACCCCGTGGCCGGCGACGACCTCGGCGATCGCGCCGACGAGCGCCTCGGGTGGCTCGTCGCCGCCCGGCTGCAGCGGGTGCACGACGACCTGGTCCGCGACGGCCGGGCGATCGGTCCGGAGACGCCGGGGTCGGAGGTACACGAACTGCGCAAGGACGCCAAGAAGCTGCGCTACCTGATCGAGTGCTTCGGCAGTCTGCTGCCGTCGTCGGCGAGGGCCCCGTTCGTCAAGCAGCTCAAGAAGCTGCAGGACAACCTCGGCGAGCACCAGGACGCCGAGGTGCACGTCGCCGAGCTGCGCGTCATGGCCCACGACCTCCACGACACCGGGGCCTCCCCCGACACGATGACGGCGATCGGCCAGCTCGCCGAACAGCTGGATCAGCGCCGCCTGGCCGCCCGCGCCGCCTTCGCCGAGGAGTTCGACGCCTTCGACAGCACGTCGACGCGGCGCAGCCTGGCCGCCGTCGTCGAGGCGCTCGACGGATGAAGGCCGTCGCCACGTACAGCATCAAAGGTGGCGTCGGCAAGACGACGGCGGCCGTCAACCTCGCTTACGAGGCGGCGCGCACCGGCGCGAGGGTGCTGCTGTGGGACGTCGACCCGCAAGGTGCGGCGACGTTCTTCTTCCGCGTCAAGCCGTTCGTGCGCGGCGGGGCCGAGCGTCTGGTCGCCAAGGGTGACCTCGGCGACCACGTCCGTGCCACCGATCACGCCGGGCTGCACCTCGTGCCGGCGGACTTCTCGATGCGCCTCCTCGACCTGCACCTCGACGGCACGAAGCGGCCGACGCGCCGCATCGGCGCGCTCCTCGGACCGCTGGCCGGTCGCTACGACGTGGCGATCCTCGACTGCCCACCGGGCGTGACGCTGGCGAGCGAGAGCGTGTTCGGCGCCGTCGACGCCGTGCTCGTCCCGACGATCCCAACGACGCTGTCGCGCCGCACGCTCGATCAGCTGCTCGAGTTCCTCGCCACCCGCCCGTCGTCGCCGAGCGTCCTGCCGTTCGCGTCGATGGTGGACCGGCGCAAGTCACTACACCGTGACGTGATGGCGGCGCTGGCCGAGGCGCCCGCCGGGCTGCTCCCGACGGCGATCCCGACGTCGAGCGCCGTCGAGCGGATGGGCGTGCAGCGGGCACCGATCGCCGTCACGGCACCGCGCAGCGCGGCCGCAGCTGCCTTCCGCGACCTCTGGTCCGACGTCGCCGCCCGCCTCTGGCCGACGTGAGCGCAATTCTCATGCGCGAAACCGCGCAGAAATCGCGGGTTCGAGGAATCAGAACCCTGATCCTCAGATGAAGGGGGCGCGGGTCCAGAGCTCGCCGGTGTCGTTGCGGTCGGGCGGGGAGGGGGTGCCGGTCAGCGCGAACACCTCGATCACGCCGGGGAAACCGGCCAGCGCGACGGGGTCGTGGTGGTCGGCCTGGATCCCCTCGGGCAGCCGCTCCAAGCCCATCTGGGGGATCAGTACCTCGTACGGCTCGGCGATGTCGCACAGCCGGGCGGCCATGTTGACGGCCGACCCGATGTAGTCGTCGCCCTCGAACAGCAGCGCGTAGCCGGTGGCGATGCCGGCGCGCAGGGTGAGCGGCGAGCACACGTCGGCGGCCCGGGACTCGAGGTCGAGCGTGAAGGCGATGCCGTCGCCCTGGTCGACGGAGACGACCATGCAGCCGTCACCGAGCCACTTGGCGATGCGCACCCCGCGATCGGAGGCGATCTCGCGCACGATCGTCCGGAACGCGCTGAGCAGCCGTCCGGCGGCGTCGTCGCCGAACGCGGCCGTGTAGTTCGTGAACCCCGAGAGATCGAGGAAGACAAACGTCCGCGGCACCCGCATGTCCACGAGGATATGCGTAGCGTTCATCGACATGGCCGGTCGCTTCACGTACTCGCGGTGGGACGGCACCCAGCAGGGGTTCGAGCTCGACGGCGACGCCGTGCTCGAGGAGCTGACCGACGAACTGCTCTACCACGGCGACGTCAACGCCGCCCTGCGCCGGATGATGCACGAGGGCATGCGCGACCGCAACGGCCAGCGCCTGGCCGGCCTGCGCGAGCTGCTCGACAAGCTGCGCGAGGAGCGCCAGTCGCGTCTCGACCGCTTCGACCTCGGCGGGGTGTACGACGAGATCGCCCGCGAGCTCGACGACATCGTCGACGAGGAGCGCCACGCCGTCGACAACGCGACGCGCCAGGCTGAGGCCGCCGCCGACCGCACCGGTGACCAGCGCCGGGCCGAGACGGCGCGTAGCGCGGCCGAAGAGCGCCACGTCCGCCTCGACCTCCTGCCTGGCGATCTCGCCGGCAAGGTCCGTGAGCTGCAGGCCTACGACTTCGAGTCGGCCGAGGCGTCGCGGCGCTTCGAGCAGCTCCTCGACCGGTTGCGCCAGCGGCTCGCCAACCAGATGTTCGAGCGGGTCAGCGGTGCGATGCAGATGTCGCCCGAGGACATGAGCCGCACCAAGGACATGCTCGGCGCCCTCAACGAGATGCTCGAACGCCGCGAGCGGGGCGAGGATCCCCGCTTCGAGGAGTTCATGGAGCGCTACGGCGACTTCTTCCCCGAGCGGCCGGCCGACCTCGACGAGCTGCTCGCGCAGCTGGCCCGGCAGATGGCAGCCATGCAGGCGATGCTCAACTCGATGACGCCCGAGCAACGGGCTCAGCTCCGGGAGCTGTCGGACCAGTTGCTCGGCGACATGGACCTGCGCTGGCAGCTCGACCAGCTCGGTGGTCACCTGCAACGCCAGTTCCCGCAGCTCGGGTGGCAGCAGGGCTACGACTTCGCCGGCGACGAGCCGCTCGGCATGGGCCAGGCCCTCGACGCGATGCGCGACCTCGGCGACCTCGACCAGCTGGAGCACCTGCTGCGCAACGCGTCGAACCCGGCGGCGCTGGCCGAGGCCGACATGGATCGCGTTCGCGACCTGATGGGAGACGACGCGGCGCGGTCGCTGGAGCGCCTGGCCGAGCTGACCCGCACGCTCACCGAAGCGGGCCTGATCGAGCAGCGCGAGGGACGCCTGGAGCTGACGCCCCGCGGCCTGCGGGCCATCGGCTCCAACGCGCTGCGCGACCTCTTCACCCAGCTGCGCAAGGACCAGCTCGGCCAGCACGAGGTCGCCCGCATCGGTCACGGCCACGAGCGCACGTACGACACCAAGCCGTACGAGTACGGCGACCCGTTCCAGCTCGACCTGCAGCGCACGATCCGCAACGCGCTCGGCCGGCGCGGCCACGGCGATCGCGGAGTGCCGGTGCGCCTGGCGCCCGACGACTTCGAGATCGAGCGAACCGAGCACGTCACTCGCTCGGCCACGGTCGTGATGCTCGACCTGTCGTTGTCGATGCCGATGCGCGACAACTTCCTGCCGGCCAAGAAGGTGGCCATGGCGCTGCACAGCCTGATCTCGACGCAGTTCCCGCGGGACTACCTCGGGCTGGTCGGGTTCAGCGAGACGGCTCGCGTCCTCGAGGCCCGCCAGCTGCCGGAGGTGAGCTGGGACTTCGTGTACGGCACGAACATGCAGCACGGCTTCGCCCTGGCCCGCGCCCTGCTCGACCGTCAGTCGGGCACGCGCCAGATCATCATGATCACCGACGGCGAACCGACGGCCCATGTGCTGGCGTCCGGCGACGTGTACTTCAACTACCCGCCGGTCACCGAGACGATCGAGGCCACGCTGCGCGAGGTCGTCCGCTGCACTCGCGCCGGGATCCGCATCAACACGTTCATGCTCGATGCGTCGAGCGCGTTGACATCGTTCGTCGAGCGGCTGACGACGATCAACCGCGGCCGCGCCTTCTTCACGACCCCCGAGACGCTCGGCGACTACGTGCTCGTCGACTTCATCACCCACCGCCGCCAGCGTCGCCGCGGAGAGGCAGGTGGAGGGGTTGCGAAATCCGCCCTTGCGCGATGGTGATGTGGTATGCGAAGATCACATCCGTGTAATTACGGCGGTGTCGCCGTATCACGAAGTGGACCGTGCAGGGGGTCCTTCACCGATGTACGACGCGTTCGAATCCACCACCGACCCGGGCGACCACGGTTGGCAAGACCATGCCAACTGCCTCGGCGTCGACCCCGACCTCTTCTTTCCGGAGCGGGGCGCCTCCACGCGCGAGGCCAAGGAGGTCTGCCGCGGGTGCGTGGTGCGCGAGGAGTGCCTCGAGTTCGCGCTGCAGAACGGTGAGAAGTTCGGCATCTGGGGCGGGCTCTCCGAGCGCGAGCGGCGGCGCATCCGCCGCCAGCGGACCCAGGCCGCCCGCAGCGTCGTCGTCGGGGCCTGAGGATTTCACCCGCCGCGGCGGACCACGTGAAGTCGCGACGGGTTAGGCTGCACCACCATGCCATCCGGTACCGAGTGGATCATCGTCCTCGTGATCGTCCTGGTCATCTTCGGTGGCTCGCAGCTGCCCAAGCTGGCCAAGAACCTGGGCAAGGCGCAGAAGGAGTTCAAGGACGGGTTGGCCGACGGCCAGTCCTCCACGACGACCACGACACCCGCGCCGACGCCGATCGAGACGATCCGCGGCGAGACGCCACGCGAGACGACGCCCGAGAGCTGAGCGCTGGTCAGTCGGCGACGACAGCCAGCCGACGGCGCTTGAGAATGCGCCGGCGCTCGCGCTCGCTGCACCCACCCCACACGCCGTGGTCGATGCGCTGCTCCAGCGCGTACTCCAGGCACGGCTCGGTCACCGGACAGCCGGCGCAGATCTTGCGGGCCTTGTCGACGCCCACGCCGTCGCTCGGGAAGAACGTGCTCGGCGCGTAGAGCCGGCAGTTGCCGCGCGCCATCCACGCCGTCACGGAGTCCTCCGCCGAGAAGAACGCCTGCCCCACCACGTCGTCGTTCATGTCTGCCTCCCTTGACACGTGCGGGGGTTCGGAGGGAGCCCCGCCGCGGATTGTCCGTACCTTCTGACGTCCACGACGGTCACATGGTTCCCGTCGGGGACCGCAACGGACGGCTTCCCCGGAGTTGTAACACGATCGCAATGATCGCACCGAAAGCGGTCCACGTGTCGTCGGCGCCGGTCCGTCGGATGCGACACCGTTATCCTGCTCTCCCCATGAGTGACGTCGCCCTCGAGCCGCAGCCGCCTCGCGCCCACGCCCGCATCGTCTACCTGGGCCCGGTGTCACCACACTGGGAGGTCTACGGCGACTGGGGCGACCGCACGGTGCTCGACGAGTTCCGCGCCCGCGTCCTGGCCCGGCTCGTGCTGCTGCCCCGCGACGACCCGCAGTTCCGGCGCAACCGGGAGCGCGTCGTGCGCGATGGCGAGCGGGAGGCCATCTCGCTGGAGTGGGATCTCGGCCGGCCGGACGACGGCTGAGGGCTGCCGCCCGCCATGGACGACCGGTTCGTCAACCGTGAGCTGAGCTGGCTGGCGTTCGACGACCGCGTCCTGCAGCTCGCCTCGGAGCAGGGGATCCCGCTCCTGGAGCGGGCCAAGTTCTGCGCCATCTGTTCGAGCAACCTCGACGAGTTCTTCCAGGTCCGCGTGGCGGCGCTCAAGGACCAGGTCGCCGCGGGCATCGAGGAACCGACGACCGACGGGCGCACCGCCGCCGCCCAGCTCCAGGAGATCAACAACTGGGCCGGTGACCTGGTCGCCCGCCAGGAGCGGGTGTTCCTCGACGAGCTGCTCCCGGCCCTCGCCGCCACCGACGTCGCCATCGTCGGGTGGGCCGACCTCGATCATGACGAGCGCAAACGGGCCAGCGAGGTCTACGAGCAGCGCATCTTCCCGATCCTCACGCCGTTGGCGGTGGATCCCAGCCATCCGTTCCCGTACATCTCCAACCTGGCGTTGAGCATCGCCGCGATGGTCGCCGATCCCGAGACCGGTGAGCGGCGCTTCGCCCGGGTCAAGGTGCCGACGGTTTTTCCCCGCCTGCTCGAACTCGGTGACGGCCGGTTCGTGCCCGTCGAGGAGGTCATCATCGCCCACCTCGACAGCCTCTTCGCCGGCATGGTCGTCGAAGAGGCGGCGGCGTTCCGGGTCACCCGCAACGCCGACCTGACGGTGGAGGAGGACGAGGCCGAGGATCTCCTCGAAGCGGTCGAGATGGAACTGCGCCGCCGGCGCTTCAACCGCTCCGTGCGCCTGGAGGTGGCCGAGGCGACGAGCGACGAGGTGCTCGACCTGCTCGTCCACGAGCTCGACGTGCATCCCGCCGACGTGTACCGGCTCCGGGCCCCGATCGACCTGACGTTCTTGTGGCAGCTCCACGCGCTCGACCGGCCCGACCTCAAGGATCGGGCCTGGCCGCCGATCACGGCCGGCCGCATCGCCAACGCCGAGGAGGCCGACCGGCCGATCGTGTCGGTGATGCGCGACCGAGCCGTCATGGTGCACCACCCCTACGAGAGCTTCACGAGCAGCACCGAGGCGTTCATCGACCAGGCCGCCACCGACCCGCGGGTGCAGAGCATCAAGATGACCCTGTACCGCGCCGGCGGCGACAGCGCGATCATGCGCAGCCTCATCAAGGCGGCCGAGCGGGGCGTGCAGGTGGCTGTGCTCGTCGAGCTGCAGGCCCGCTTCGACGAGGCCACCAACGTCAACTGGGCCAAGCAACTGGAACGCGCCGGCGTCCACGTGGTCTACGGCATGGTCGGGTTGAAGACGCACTCCAAATGCGTGCTGATCGTGCGCGACGACGGCGACGTGCTGCGCCGCTACTGCCACATCGGCACCGGCAACTACAACACCAAGACGGCCCGGCTGTACGAGGACATCGGCATCCTGACGTGCGACGACGAGATCGGCGCCGACGTCGCCACGCTGTTCAACCACCTCACCGGCTACACCCGCAACGACCGCTACCACACGCTCGTCGTGGCCCCGCGGGAGCTGCGCAAGCGGCTCGTCGACCTGATCGCAGGCGAGGCCCGGCTGGGGCCCGAGGGCCGCATCACGCTCAAGGCCAACTCGATCGGCGACGCCGAGATGATCGAGGCGCTGTACGCGGCCAGCGCCGCCGGCACCCCCGTGGACCTGGTGATCCGTGGCATCTCGTGCCTGCGCGCCGGCGTGCCCGGGCTGTCGGAGCACATCACCGTGCGCAGCCTGCTCGGTCGTTACCTCGAGCACAGTCGCATCTACCGCTTCGACCACGGTTCGGTCGACGGCGGCCCGCTGCACCTCATCGGGTCGGCCGACCTGATGCCCCGCAACCTCGACCGCCGCGTCGAGGTGCTCGTCCCCATCGATCACCCGAAGCACCGCCAGTGGCTCGACCAGGTGCTGGAGTTCCTGCTCGCCGACGACATCGTGCGCTGGGAGTTGCAGCCCGACGATACGTGGCGACGGTGCGGGCCGGCCGACGCCTTCGAGCCCAACGCCCAGGAACGCCTGCACGACTGGGTCGTCGAGCGCCAGATGCAAGGACGTTCGGTCGCCGCGAGGGGGTAGCGCTTGACGGGCGTCGACTCCAGGACAGGCGGGCGCGAAGGGGTCGCTGAGGGCTGATTCGCCTTGCGGTTGCCCGTTGTTCACCGCCCGTTCATCTGGACCGTGGTGGGCCGTCACCTGCGATTCGTAGCTTCCCCTCCGGAGCGACCCGCTCCATCACCCCGGTGATGAATCCTGCACGCACGAATGGAGATCCCTAGCGTGAACACCTCCTCCATCCGGCGCCGAGCCCTCGTGGCCGCCGTCGTTGGCAGCCTCGTACTCGTCGCCTGCGGTGACGACGACGACGGTGCCGACACGACGGCCGGTGCCGAAGAACCCGCCACCACGATGGCCGAGCCCGGCACGACGATGTCCGAGCCCGGAACCACGATGTCCGAGCCCGGCACCACCGTCGACGGCACGACGCCACCCAGCGGATCGATCGAGTTGGCCGGCGGCGACGTCTTCGTCACCGGGTCGTCGACCGTCGAGCCGATCAGCATCCGCGTCGGGGAGCTGGCCCTCGAGTTGACCGGCGGCGACCTGGCGGCCGTGGTCGAAGGTCCGGGCACCGGGGACGGGTTCGAGACCTTCTGCGGGGGCGGGGCCGACATCTCGGACGCTTCCCGGCCGATCGACGAGGAGGAGATGGCGCTGTGCGCTGACAACGGCGTCGAGTACGTCGAGATCGAGGTGGCGATCGACGGCCTGACCGTCGCCACCAGCCCGGCCAACGAGGCGATCACGTGCCTCGACATCCCGGCGCTGTACGCCCTCGTCGGTCCGGAGTCGGAGGGCTTCGCCAACTGGAGCGACGCCGCTGACCTGGCCACCGAGGTCGGCTCCGCCTATGCCGGCGACTTCCCCGACGCCTCGCTCGACATCTCCGGACCCGGCGAGGAGAGCGGCACGTACGACACGTTCGTCGAGTTCGTCGTCGCCGACCTCGCCGAGGAGCGCGGCGCCGACGAGGCGACCCGCGCCGACTACTCGTCGAGCCCCAACGACAACCTGATCGTCGAGGGCATCGAGGGCTCGGACTCGTCGCTCGGCTGGGTCGGCTTCGCCTACTACCAGGCCGAGGCCGAACGGATGAAGGCCATCGAGATCGATGCCGGCGACGGCTGCGTCGCCCCGACGCCCGAGACGATCGCCGACGTCAGCTACCCGTTCTCCCGCAGCCTGTACATCTATGTCAGCAAGGCCTCGGCCGCCGACAACCCGGCCGTGGCCTCCTTCGTCGACCTGTACCTGTCGGACCAGGGGCTGGCCACCGTCGCCGATGCCGGCTACGTGGACCTGCCGGCCGAGCGCATCGAGGCGTCCCGCGCCGCGTGGGAAGGCCGCTGACCGAATGCACGACGTCGCCGGTCGGTCCTGCTCGGCAGCCGGCCGGCGCGTCTGCGCGACGATGTTGAGTGCCAGATGTTGACGGTCCAGGATCTCCAGGGCAGCGCCCGCCGGCGCAACCGCGAGCGCACGATGCGCCACGTGTTCCAAGGCGCGGCCATCGTTTCCATCGTGATCAGCCTGCTGATCTTGTTCGTGCTGGCGCGTGGGACGCTGAACTTCTTCCGGTTCATCGACTGGGACTTCGGTCTGCTCTTCGACACGGGGTGGTTCCCCCGGCGGGAGCGCTTCGACCTCAGCACCATCGTCCTCGGCACGCTGATCATGAGCACCGTGGCGATGGTCGTCGCGGTGCCGTTCGGCCTCGGTACCGCCGTCTACCTCTCCGAGTACGCACCCCGCCGGGTGCGCAAGGTGGTCAAGCCGGTCATCGAGGTCCTGGCCGGCATCCCGTCGGTGGTCGTCGGGTTCTTCGTGCTCAAGTT
>JACCUL010000023.1 GCA_013811855.1 Acidimicrobiia bacterium | reverse complement strand
GCGCCAGATTCCTCGACGGTCTCAGCCCCCGCGACGCTCTGCGCCTCGTCGGTGCCAAGCGCGTCGACTGGGCCGGCATCGTCCTCGCCGTCGTCATGTGGCTGGCCGTCGTCGCCGTCTCAGCGGTCCTCAGGTACGAGGAGGACCTCCGTGCACTCGTCGAGGGTGTCGACTGGCTGGCCCTTCCCCCGTGGCACTTCCAGCGCATCGACGGCTTCCAGCAGCTGCCTGCGGCTGTCGGTGGGTTCGCGTTGGTGGCCAACGTGGTGTGCGAGGAGGTGTGGTTCCGCGGGTACCTCCAAGACAAGCTCCGGTTCTTGGGCAGCTTCAGCTGGATGGGCGCCGGGCTGCTGTTCACCCTGTACCACGTGTTCGAAGCCCCGATCGCCTATCCCGGCGTCCTCGGCAGCCTCGCCCTTGCCGGCCTGTGGCGTGTGAAGCGAGACCTTGCATCATGCGTGCTGGTGCACGCCCTTCTCAACGCGCCCGTGGGATCCCCTCCCGGCCGGCGCGGCGTTCCGGGCACGCGACATGGCGTCACGCCAACACGACATGCGTCGGCTCTTCCCGTCGCTTACCGGTGAGCAACGTGACTTTGCGGGGTGCGACACCCACCCACACGCTGACCGAACCTCACAGCTCGGTCAACGCTTCCCTCAATCGAACGCTGCCGGTCTCGCGTCCTGTGGCCGGCGACAGAATCGCGCGGTGCAGTTCAGTCCGGACCTCCGCGATCGGGTGGCGGACGGAACCATCACTGTCTCGTACCGCCTGTGGACGAGGCCGAAGGTCAAGCTCGGCGGCGTCTACCCGGAGCGGATCCGTGGCGATCGAGATCGACGACATCGAGCTGCTCCCGTTCTCGTCGATCACCGACGAGGACCTTGCTCGGACCGGAGAGAACGACATCGAGGCCCTTCGTCGCCGCGCTGCACACGCGGGTCCGATCGGCCATGACACCTTGCTCTACCGCGTCGAGTTCCATGTCGCGCGCCAGCCGGACGACCGCGACAGGAAACCCCATCGCGGGCTGGTCGCGGTCCCTTCCGAAGCTGAAGTTCCAATCGTGCGTGCCGCGGTCGGCGAGGTTCGCCGAGCGAGGATGAGTTTGGAGGCTGGGCGTCGTCGACAGGGCATGGACAGCGGATACGCCGACGTCAACGGCCTGCACCTCTACTACGAGGTCGACGGCGACGGGGGGACGCCGCTGGTGCTGCTACACGGCGGCGTGATGACCATCGAGCTCACCTACGCCTCGCTCCTGCCGACGCTGACCCAGCGCCACCGGGTGATCGGCGTCGACTTCCAAGCCCAGCGCCGCACCGCCGACATCGACCGCGACCTCACCTACGCCAACTTGGCGAGCGACGTCGTCGGCCTGCTCGACCACCTCGGCATCGAACGCGCCCACGTGATCGGCCACAGCATGGGCGGCGGCACGGCGCTGGAGCTGGCGGTGAACCACCCCGACCGGCTGCTGTCGGTGGTGCCGATCTCCGCCAGCGTGCGCCCCGAGGGCGCGCACCCGGACCTGGCCGACCCCAGCACCTACTCCACCTCCACCCGGATGCCGACCGAGCAGGACTTCGCCGAGATGGCTGAGGCCTACGCGAAGGTGGCCCCCCACCCGGAGCGCTTCGACGACCTGCTCGATGGTGACGTCCTCGGCGCAGCGCTGCAGCACGCTGGAGTTATCACCGGATGCGCTTTTCGCATCTGTCGATCTGGGGCAACGTGGGAATCGACGGCATCCGCCTCACGACCCTCGCCGAGAGCACATCTCAGCCTCGCCGCCTGCTCAGAACAAGTCAGCGAGCTCGTGCGACTCGGCTACCTCGAGCGGCGAACCGACCGACCGACCGGCCAAGCTGATCTACCCCACTCCACGCGGACGGCGGCTCCTCGACCGAGCCGGCAACGGCGTCGCCGAGATCGAAGCACCACGGCGGCGTCTATGCCCAGAACAGCGCTTCGACCAAGCCCTCCCCGTTGCTGCTCATGGGTATCGGCGGCCACGCGACGATGTGGGGCCCGCTCCGCGCCGAGCTCGCTGGCGTCACCACGATCGCCATTGATGCACCTGGGACCGGTGTCTCGCCCCGTCGTCAACCACCTCTCCGCCTGTCCGCGCTCGCACGAGCCGTCGTCTCCGGGCTGGACCGCGTTCACGCGGTGACGACCTCGACCCCGGCTTCTTGCAGTTCGGACACGACCTGTGGATCGGCCGAATCGTCGGTGACGAGCACGTCGATGTCGGTCACCGTGCAAATCCGGGCGAACGCCGAGCGGCCCAACTTGCTCGCATCGGCGACGACGACCATCTTCTGCGCCCGGCTGGCCATCTCTCGGTTGACGGCGGCTTCGCCCTCGTTGTGGGTCGACGCTCCGGTGGCGACCGTGATGCCATCGACGCCAAGGACCGCGATGTCTAAGGTCAAGTGCTCGAGCACGGGCAACGCCAGCGGTCCGATCAGTTCGTAGGACTGCGGGCGGGCGACCCCACCCGTGACGACGAGCTTGACGTGCGGTCGAATGGCGAGCTCGTGGGCGATGTTCAAGGCGTTCGTCACGACGGTCAGGCGGGTTCCATCGGCGTCGCCGGGGTTCCCGGGACGACGATGGAGGTCGCTCCGCAGCGCCAGGGCCCTGGCCACCTCGGTCGTCGTCGTACCGCCGTTCAGCCCGACGACGCCGCCCGGCACCACCAACGCGGCGGCCACCTCGGCGATGCGCCGCTTCTGGTCCCGATGGCGTGACGTCTTGTACCGCAGCGGGAGATCGTAGGAGACGCTGTCGGGCAGCGCCCCGCCCCGTGATCGGATGAGCATCTGCTGGCCGGCGAGCTCGTCGAGATCGCGCCGGATCGTCGCCGCCGACACCGCCAGACTGACGGCGGCGTCCTCGATCTCGATCCGACCGTCGGCGGCCAGCATGTCGAGGAGGGTGGTCCACCGTTCTCGTCTCGCCACGGCGTCAAAGTAACACACAGGCTTGTCCAGCTCTTGCCATATTCTGCAAGAAGCATGTATGTTTCGAGCAGCTTCGAGCAACGATGGAGATCGTGTGACGAAGATCCTGAGCGCCGTCGAACGGGAACTGCGCACCCAACCGGCCTGCTGGCAGGCCGCCGTTGCCGCCGCCGCCGAACACCGCAGGGCCCTGCCCCGAAACGGTGAACGTGTCGCCGCCGTCGGCTGCGGGACGTCACTGTTCATGGCGAGGGCCTACGCCGAGTTGCGCGAACGCGCTGGCCATGGCGAGACCGACGCGTTCGCGGCATCCGAGTACCGACCCGGGCGCCGCTACGACCGGGTGGTGGCCATCAGCCGATCGGGGACGACGACCGAGGTGATCGAGGTCCTGCGGTCGATGCCGACGACGCCGACGACCCTGCTCACCGCCGCGGCCGGCACCCCGGCCGCCGAACTGGTGACGGACGTGGTGGAGCTCACCGGTGCCGCCGAGCAGGCGATCGTGCAGACCCGCTTCCCGACGACGGCACTCGCCCTGCTGCGCGCGTGCCTGGGCGAGCGGCTCGAAGGGGTGATCGCCGACGCCGACGCAGCCGTGAGCGGGGCATTGCCGGTCGACCCGGCGACCCATCACCAGTTCACGTTCCTCGGCCGGGGTTGGGCGGCCGGCCTGGCCGACGAGGCCGCGCTGAAGTGCAGGGAGGCGGCCGGCGCCTGGACGGAGTCGTACCCGGCCATGGAGTACCGCCACGGTCCGATCAGCGTGAGTGGCCCCGGTACGGTGGTCTGGATGCTCGGCCCAGCCCCGAACGGTCTCGCCGACGACGTCGCGGCGACGGGGGCCACGTTCGTCGAGTCCGCCCTGGACCCGATGGCCGAGCTGATCCGGGCGCAGCGGATGGCCGTGGCCCTGGCGGCGCACAACGAGCGCGATCCGGACCGACCACGATCGCTGACGTTCAGCATCATCCTCGACGCGACGCCCTGAGCTCGGCCATGGGTGTTCAAGCGGTGGTCGCCGTCGACGTCGGAGGAACCACCATCAAGGCCGGGTTGCTCACCGAGCGCGGCCCGACATCGTTCCGCCGACTCCCCACCGGCGCTCGAGAGGGCGCCGACGCCGTCGTCGAACGTATCGTCGAGCTGACCGCGGAGCTGGCCGCGCTCACTGGACCGTGCTCCGGCGGCGCGTTCGACATCGTCGGCGTCGGCGTCGTCGTGCCGGGCATCGTCGACGAAGCGGCCGGCGTGGCGCGCCTCGCCGTCAACCTCGGCTGGCAGGACGTCGACTTACGCGATCGCCTTGCTCGCCGAGTCCGGCAGCCCGTCGCGGTCGGCCACGACGTCAGGGCCGGCGCGTTGGCCGAGGCCCGCTGGGGGGCTGGCGCAGGCGCGCCGAGTGCGCTCTTCGTGCCCATCGGGACAGGGATCGCGGCGGCGCTCGTGGTCGCGGGGCAGGTCCACCCCGGTGCCGCGTTCCAGGCCGGCGAGATCGGCCAGGTGCACGTTGGCGAGGGGACACTGGAGACGATCGCCTCCGGTCGGTCGATCGCCGCTCGCTATGCCGCGCTCGGCGGTGTCGACGACGACGGCGCTCCGGTGTCCGCCGCGACCGTGGTGCGGCGCTCCGGTCTCGGCGACGAGCGCGCCACCGCGGTGTGGGGTGAAGCGATCGAGAGCCTCGCCGATGTCCTGGCCAGCGCCGTCGCCATGGTCGACCCCGCCGTCATCATCATCGGCGGTGGTCTGTCGCGTGCTGGCGCAGCTTTGCTCGATCCCCTGCGCGCCGGGTTGACCACGCGGCTGCCGTGGCGATCACCCCCGATCCTCAGGTCGGCGCGCTTCGGTGACGGGGCCGGCTGGGTGGGCGCCGCCCTTCTGGCCCGTGCCGCTGTCGGGCTGCACTCCGACGACAAGATCGGCGAGGTAGTCGCCCAGTGCTTCGCCGCCGCCCAGGGCGGCACGGCGTGACGCTGCTAGCTGGCGGACGGGTCGTGGCCGCCGACGGGGTCCTCGACAGGGGTTGGGTGTCCATCGCCGACGGCCGCATCGAGGGCGTCGGCACCGGCACCGCCGGCCGCGCCGCCGTGGACGTGACGGACCATTGGATCCTTCCCGGCTTCGTCGACCTCCACGTCCACGGCGGCGGCGGTCACAGCGTGCTCAGCGGCGACCCTCGCGGGGTCGCCGGAACGGTGGAATTTCACAGCGCCCATGGCACGACCACGACACTCGTCAGCCTGGTCACCGCGCCTGGCGACGCACTGGTCGCGGCGGCCGCGTCGATCGCCCGGTTTCTGGCCGACGCGCCGGCCGACACCCGCGCCCAGGTCGCCGGCATCCACATCGAGGGTCCGTTCCTGTCGGCCGTGCGATGCGGTGCCCACGACCCAGCCCACATGACCGATCCCGATCCGGCATTGCTGCGCGCCCTGATCGTCGCCGCCAAGGGCTGGCTGCGGGTGATGACGCTGGCGCCGGAACGTTCAGGGGCGATCGAGATGGTCACCCAGCTCGTCTCGTCCGGGATCATCGCCGCCATCGGGCACACCGACGCCACCGCCGCCCAGACGTCGGCGGCGATCGCATACGGGGCGCGCCTGGCCACCCACCTCGCCAACGGGATGCGACCGTTCCACCATCGCGAGCCGGGTCCGATGGGCGCCTGCCTCGCCCACCCCGATGTCGTCTGCGAACTGATCGCCGATGGCCACCACCTCCATCCTGATGTCGTGCGCCTCGCCGCTGCGGCGAAAGGGCTCGCCGGCATCGCCCTCATCACCGACGCCATCGCGGCCGCCGGGTCGGGCGACGGTCGGTACGACCTCGGGGCGCGCGAGGTCGAGGTCTCCGGCGGCGTGGCCCGCTTGGCCGGTGGCGGCTCGCTCGCCGGGAGCACGTTGACGATGGACGCCGCCGTGCGCAACGCCGTCTCCTGGGGCATCCCGATCACCACCGTCAGCCGCGCCGCCTCGCTGACACCTGCGCGGCTGCTCGGGCTCGGCGACGAGACAGGTTCGATCGAGCCCGGGCGCCGGGCCGATCTCGTGGTCCTCGACGAGTCCCTCCAGGTCGTCGCCGTGGTCGCCCGCGGCCGCGTGGTCCACGGCGAGCTCGGGACCGGCGCGTCGTGATCCTCGCCGTGTCGCTCAACCCGGCGCTCGACGTGACCTACGAGCTGGCCGCCCCGCTGCGCGCCGGCGCGACGAATCGGGTCACGGCGGTGCATGTCCGCGCCGGCGGCAAGGCGTTGAACGTGGCCCGGGTACTGATGCGCCTCGGCCACGAGGTGCAGGTCATCGCGCCATGTGGAGGGCCGTCTGGGCAGGCACTCGCCAACGCTGCGGACGCTGCCGGCATCACCGCCGTGTGGATCCCAGTGGCCGGCGAGACGCGGCGGACAGTCGCGGCATGGGACCGATCGACCGGTGAGGTGACCATGCTCAACGAGCCTGGCCCGCCCATCGGCACCACCGAGTGGCACGACATCGTCGCCGCGGTGGAAGCGGTCGGTCCGGTGGAGGCTGTCGTCCTGTCCGGGAGCCTGCCCCCCGGCCTGCCCGACGACGCCTACCGCACGTTGATCGGCCGGTGCGCAGCTGACGGCGTGCTGACGTTCCTGGACACCGATGGCCGAGGGCTGCTGGCCGGCGTCGCCGCCCACCCGACCGTCGTGAAACCGAACCGTGACGAGCTGGCGGCGGTGTTCGGCGAGACCGCCGACCTCTCGTCGGCCGCCGAGTCGCTGCGGGCACTCGGCGCGCAGAACGTGGTCGTCTCCGACGGACCGCGGGGCCTGGTCGGTGTCACCGCCCACGGATCGTGGTCGGCGCGCCCGACAGCGAGCGCATGCGGCAATCCCACGGGCGCCGGCGACGCTTGTGTCGCCGGCCTCGTCGCGTCGAGCGTCGACGGACTCGCCTGGCCCGATCGGCTGGCCCTCGCCGCCGCCCTCGGCGCCGTGGCTGCCGGCACGGGAACCGCCGCCGACGAGGCTCCCGTCAGCGCTCTCGACCGATGGCTCAAGCAGACCGTGGTCGAGGAACTGTGATGGATCAACCCGGCTCGACGTCACTTGTCTCAAGTGACTCACCGTTGTGGACGCTCGCGTTCGACCATCGAAACTCGTTCCGGCGCACGTTCTTCGGCATCACCGGAACACCTACGGCGGAGCAGGACGAGCGATGCCGTCGGGCGAAGGGTGTCATCTTCGGCGGTGCCCTGATGGCGGTCACCGACGGGATCCAGGTCGGTCGAGCGGCGGTCCTGGTCGACGAGGAGTACGGCGCCGACGTGATCCGGCGCGCCCGGGAGCACGGCATCGCCACCGCCGTGCCGGTCGAGGCCAGCGGGCGGGCCGAACTGGCCTTCGACCACGGTGACGACCTCTTCGGGCCGGCCATCGAGCGAGTGCAACCCACGTACGCCAAGGTGCTGGTGCGCTACAACCCCGACGGCGACGCCGAGCTCAACACCCGGCAGCGCCTCCGCCTCGCCAGCTTGCAGCACTGGGTCGTCGAACATGGACGGCAGTGGATGCTCGAGCTGCTGGTACCGCCGACCCCCACACAGCTCGGCGCCGTCGGCGACGACATCGCTCGCTACGACGACGAGCTGCGCCCGGGCTTGTCGGTGCGGGCAGCCCAGGAGCTGACCGGCGCCTGCCTCGCGCCCGATCTGTGGAAGCTCGAGGGGATGGCCGCGTCATCGCAGTACGCCGAGATCGCCGCAGCGTGCGGCGCCGACGGCCTCGCCAGCGCCTGCCTCGTGCTCGGCCGGGGTGCCGACGAAGCCGCCGTCGACCGCTGGCTCTCGCTCGCCGCGCCGGTGCGCGGCTTCGCCGGATTCGCCGTCGGGCGGACGCTGTGGTGGGAGCCGCTGCGTTCGTTCGTCTCCGGCGAGGCGAGCGCGCCCGCAGCGGCAGCAATGATCGCCGGGAACTACCGCCGCCTCATCGGTGTGTACGCGGCTGCGCGCCCACACGGATCCTGTTGACTTCTGTTCGTAATATGACAGAATCATGCATAAGTATGCAGTGATCTGCCAAATACGGCAAGATCACCCGACTGCCGGGAGAATTCCTATGAAGCGTTCACGACGCCTGATCGCATTCGCGGCCGGGCTCACGATGGCGGTCGCGGCGTGCGGGGGCGCCGACGACGACAGTGCCAACACCGCGGGGAGTGTCGACGGCACGACCGCGGCGACCGACGCGCCGGCGGCGGCGACCGCTCCGGACGCGACGACGGCTCCGGACGCCACCACACCCGACACGACCGCCACCGATGGCACGAGCGCCGGCACGAGCGCCGGCACCGGGGGCACGGCCAGCGGCGAGCTCAACTTGATGGTGGCCCAGTACAGCGACAAGACGCAACCGTTCTGGGAGGGTCTCATCGCCGACTTCGAGGCCGCCAACCGCGACGTCTCGATCTCGCTGGAAGTTGTGTCGTGGGAGCAGATCAACGACGTCATCAGCACGCGTGTGCAGACCGCCGACGCCCCCGACATCTTGAACATCGACGCCTTCGCCACGTTCGCCGCCGACGACCTGCTGCGCCCGGCGGAGGAAGTGCTGTCACCAGAAACGCTGGCCGACATCATCCCGAGCTTCTCCGAGAATGCGAGCATCGATGGTGTGCAGTACGGCATCCCGCTGATCGCCAGCAGTCGCACGCTGTTCTACAACACGGCGCTGTTCGAGGAGGCCGGCATCGCTGAGCCGCCGGCGACGTGGGACGATCTGCGCGCCGCGGCGCAGGCCATCACCGACCTGCCGGGTGACGAGATCGGGTACGCCATGCCGCTCGGGCCCGAGGAAGCGCAGGCCGAGTCGTCCATCTGGATGTTCGGCAACGGCGGCGGCTGGGTCGACGACAGTGGCGCCTTCGCCATCGACTCGCCCGAGAACATCGAGGCCTTCGAGTTCATGGGCACGATGAACGCCGACGGGTTGACCCAACCGAACCCCGGCACCACGGACCGCGCAGATGCCCAGAACCTGTTCTTCGAAGGTCAGGTCGGCATGATCGAAGGTCTACCCCCGTACCTCACGTTCATCTCCGAGGACCACCCCGATCTCGAGTACGCCACCGCGCCGTCCCCGACGAAATCCGGCGAGCCGTCGACGCTCGGAGTGGCCGACCACATGATGGTGTTCAACAATGAGGGCAACACCGACGCCGCCAAGGCGTTCCTCGACTTCTTCTACGCCACCGACAACTACGTCTCCTTCGTCACCACCGAGGGCTTCCTGCCCGTCACGAACTCGGGCAGCGAGGCCATGGCAGGCGACATCTCGCCCGAGATGAAGCCCTTCCTGGACGCCCTGCCGACGGCGCAGTTCTACCCGAGCAGCAACCCCGCTTGGGGTGCCGTGCAGGGTGCCGTTCAGCAAGAGATCGGCGCGGCCGTCGACGGCGCCCCGACGCCGGTGCTCGAGGATCTGCAGGCAACGGCGGAAGAGGAGTCCGGCTCCTGACGGCCGCCACGACCGCCCGCATCCGGCGGAGCCGGCCCCAAGGCCGGCTCCGCCGGGCGGTCAAACGGGAACTGGGCCCCCTACCGTGGCTGCTGGCCTGCATCGTCTTGGTCTTCGAGGTGGTGCTGCGGCCGATCCTCGTGCTGTTCCAGACGTCCCGACAGGACATCAGCCGCGCCGGGATCGCCAGAGGCTCGGTCGGCTGGGAGAACTTCACCCGTTTGTTCGACGACCCTGACTTCGCACCGGTCCTCGCCCGCACAGCGGTGTGGGTGGTGGCCGTCGTCGGCGTGACGCTGGTCATCTCGCTCCCCCTCGCGCAGTTCCTCGACAAGCCGTTCCCGGGCCGTCGGGTCGTGCGCTACGCCCTACTCGTCCCGTGGGCGGCATCGGTCCTGATGACGGCGCTGTCGTTCCGATGGATGCTGCAGCCGTTCTTCGGTCTGGTCAACCAGGTGCTCATCGACCTCGGCTTCATCGACGAACGGATCGACTTCCTCGCCAAGCCGTCCACCGCCATGCCGGCGATGATGGCCGTCGCCATCTTCGTCTCGGTGCCGTTCACCACCTACGTCGTGCTGGCCGGGCTGCAGACCGTGCCCGGCTCGCTGTATGAGGCCGCCGCCATCGACGGCGCGACCCCGTGGAAGCGGTACACGAAGATCACTCTTCCCATGCTGCGCCCGGCGATCCTCGTCGCCTTGCTCATCAACATCATCAACGTGTTCAACTCGTTCCCGATCATCTGGGCGATGACCGAGGGCGGCCCACAGTTCACCACGTCGACGTCGACGGTGTTCATGTACAAACTGGCCGTCCAGAACCGCCAGCTCGACACGTCGGCCGCCATGGCCGTCGTCAATTTGGGCCTGATCTTCGTGGTCGTGCTCATCTACCTACGGGCCTCGCGTTGGCAGGAAGCGGCAACCCCGGCATGAGCGAGGGAATGGTCACCGAGCGTTCCTCGCACGTGCGCCGGTTCATGCCGGTGTTCGGTGCGCTGATCGCCCTGTTCTTCCTGGCGCCGTACATCCAGATGTTCTTCACCGCCGTCAAACCGGCCGGTGAGCTGACCGACACCCCGCCGAGCTATCTCCCGAAGCAGTGGGTGTGGTCGAACTTCACGACCCTCTTCACGCGCAACGACGGCGCGGTGGTGGACTACTTCCGGTCATCGCTGATCATCGCCGTCGTCTCGACCCTCGTCGTGATGATCGTTGCCGTCCCCGCGGCGTATTACGTCGCCCGCCACCGCTTCCGCTGGCGCACCGCGTTCTTGCTGTTGATCATCGTTACCCAGATGATCCAACCGACGTCGCTCGTCGTCGGCGTGATCCGGACGTTCATCGACCTCGAGGCCACCACCGGCATCACCCTGGTCGGCGACTACACCGGTCTCATCCTCGTCAACAGCGCCTTCAACCTGACGTTCGCGGTGTGGATCCTGCAGGGGTTCTTCGCCGCCATCCCGGCCGAAGTCGAAGAAGCGGCCGAGATGGACGGCGCCGGCAAGTTCACCACGATGCGCAGGATCACCCTGCCGTTGGCCCTGCCCGGCCTCGTGACGTGCGTCATCTTTACGTTCGTCGCCGCGTGGAACGAGTTCGCCATGGCGCGCGCCCTCGTGTTCGGCAATCGCAGCAGGTGGCCGCTGACGCTCGGGCTCAGCGATTTCACGCAGCTCTACGAGGACGAGTGGAACTACCTGTTCGCCGCATCGCTGATCGCCATCATCCCCGTCGTCGTGCTGTTCGCGCTGATCGAGCGCTACCTCATCAAGGGGCTCACGGCGGGCGCAATCAAGTAAGGGCGAGGCGTGCGCGTCGCTGCCGGGGACGGCGTCGGCGTCCTTGTCGAGCGTGGTCGACACGCGCCGGCGATCGAGCCGGCGCTCGCTGCGAGTGCCACCCGAGTATGGGCGCGACACGTCGGCCATCGGCACGTCGACCTCGACACTGCGCCTCGATACCCAGTGGCAGCTGTCGACGACCGGTCCTGGCGTTGTCATGGCGCGCCCAGTAGGGGTCGCTATCGCGTCTGTCCGGCGGCGCCGCGTAGGTCGTGGTCGCCGGTCGCTCCCTGTTCGGCGGCGCGCATCGCTGCCGCCGACTGCTCGACGGTGAGGTCGTAGACGAGGCAGAACTCGTTGCCGAACGGGTCCTGCATGACCGCCTAGTCGATGACGGGTACGTCGGCGAGGTGTGTTCCAGTGCGTGACGGCGCTTACGTCGCACGCCTTCCCACGGGACTTGACGGGAGCCACGATGCACCAACGATGTACTTTCAGGAGCGCAGCGACGCCGAGAGCTTGTACCCATACGTAGCGCGAGGCGCGTCGACGGTGTCGCCGGCTGAGATCAGCTTTCCGTTCGCAGACCCCACATGCCTCGTCCGAGTCAGCAGAACGAACGTGGAGCAGATGTCGGTCGACGGCCTCGCTGCCCGCCTAGCCGGGTCAATCGCTGACGTCTGCCGGGCCAGCTGACGGATTGAGGCCGGTTCGCCTGCAATCCCAGCGGGTTGTGGCGCGTCGAGCGAGCGTGCATGCGTCAACCCGTCGGGGCGAGGCGCGCTGTCGGCGATCGTGTGTGGCACAACAAGGCAGCGGCCGCCGTAGCACACGCCATATCCGTTGCGGCACAAGGATCTGTCGCTTGTCACGATTGTCTAAGTGGCGCATCGCCGAGACCCGGGTCGACCGTCCTCAATCGCCGGGAGTCGCGCAGACAAAGGTTCTTGTGCGGCCAGCGTCCCACCCAGCCGCCAGGAGGGCTGGGAACGCTCGCGTCCTGATCAAGGATCTCGGCGCACTTCTCGACGCAGACAGAGCAGACGTGCAGCCCGTTGCGTCCGGCGACGATGTGAACCTGTCGGTTCGGGCGATGGCAGAACGAGCAATCGACGAGCTGGTAATCGTCCGGCCCGGCCGCAACGTATCCGGTAACGACGGCGCCGATCCGGCGCTCGCGATCGCGAGCACTCTCGAGCTGAGGCCGTGCGCATGAGATCCGGGACGACGTCGCCAGCCCAGTACACCCTGCTTGAACACGCACACCGAATGTCGCGCCCGAACGACGTCGAGCGGCCCACTCTCGCGCGCACATATCGGCATGGACGTGTCGTTCGCCGGTTGGATCGGTCGTAGCGTCGCGGTCCCATCGGCTGGAGGCGCTGCTGCGTTGTGGTCGGGGTCTCCGGCCATGACCAGACGGAGGTTCCTGCCCATGTTGACCACCACTGCCGCCGTTGAGCGGTACCAACCAGCGTTGACGGAGACCGAGCAGATGACCTTGCTCGGCTTCCTGGCCGGCTACCGCGGCTACACCCGCGACGCCTACACATTGGATCTGCGCCAG
>JACCUL010000066.1 GCA_013811855.1 Acidimicrobiia bacterium | reverse complement strand
TGGGGACGCTGCTCGTCTTCGGCCTGCTGGTCGCCCCGCCGGCGACCGCTACGCTGCTCGCCAGGCGGCTGCCGATGATCATGGCGACGTCGGTCGTGATCGGGTGGGCAGCCGTCGTCGTCGGGCTCACCGTCAGCTACCACGCCGACACGGCTGCCTCGGCCAGTGTCGCCGGCGCCGCCGTCGTGCAGTTCTTCGTCGTGCTCGCCGTCAGCGAGTTGGTGCGGGCGATGCGATCACAGCGAACGCGACGTCGACCGGGGCCCGCAGGTCAGTTGCAGGCCGAGCAGGTCCCCACGACGTCCAACCGGTGACCGTCCGTGCGGAACCCCGTGCCATCGACCGCCCTGGTCAGCGCGGCCTGAAGACGGCGTTCGGTCTGCGGCGAGACGGTGAAGTCGTCGACCCGCCCGCAGGACGTGCAGATCATGTGGTGGTGGTGGCCCATCAGGTTCTCGGCCAGCTCGTAGCGGGCGCGCTCGTCGCTCGTCACGACCCGGTGGGCGACGCCAACCTCTTCGAGCACGACGAGGTTCCGGTACACCGAGCTCTGGGCGAGGGTCGGCCGGCCGTCGAGGAGCTCGGGGATCGTCGACGGCCGCGGCGCCGCGGCGAGCAGCTCGACCAACGTACGACGGCCGGTCGTGTAGCGCTGATCCCCGTGGCGCAGCCGTTCGGCGACCGCGTCGTGCAACTGCTCCCGTGATGCCAACTCCGTCGCCATCACCCGAACGATAGCGCCAGTGGGAATCGATGAGAACGATCGGAGGTGGCAACGTATGTACCTATTCGCATGTTAGGATGTGCCGATGCCCACGGTCTTGGACCGACCACGAGCGGGACGCGACCGCGCTTCCTACGCGACAGCGGCTGATTTGCTCCGTGCGCTCGCCCACCCGGCACGGCTGCAGATCGCCATCGAGCTCGGTGGCGGCGATCGGTGCGTCCACGAGCTCGTCGAGCTCCTCGACCTCCCGCAGCCGGCCGTCTCCCAACACCTCACCGTGATGCGGGCCGCACGGCTGGTCAGCGGGCGGCGCATCGGACGCGAGGTGCGCTACACGCTCACCGACCACCACGTCGGCCACATCGCCGGCGACGCCGTCAACCACGCCGGAGAGACCTCGACCCCACCGACGGATCCAGGAAGGACCACGCCATGACCGACCACACCACCCACGACTCCCACGCCCACGTCCACGAGTCCGGCTGCGGGCACGCCAGCGCCGAGCACGAGGACCATGTGGACTACTTCCACGATGGCCACGTGCACCACGAGCATGACGGCCACTGGGACGAGTGCGACGGTCGGGAGGGCTGCGTGGAGCACGCCGGCCATGACCATGAGCACGGCCCCGACTGCGGGCACGACACGGTCGAGCACGCGGACCACGTCGATTACGTGCACGACGGGCATCGCCACGCCGCCCACGCCGGTCACTACGACGAGCACTGACCGCAGGCGTTCCGGGCCAGCTGGAGGCGACGAGGGCAAGGGCGACCACACAGGCACGGTCGGAGCGCCAAGGGGATCAAACGAGGTGCACGGCCGGCGACCCGCCGGGATCCCCGCGGACCAGCGCACCGATCACCCAGGTCTCCTCGGCGATCGCCGCTTGGACCGCGGCGGCGGCGTCGGCGGCGCAGACGGCGACCATGCCGATGCCCATGTTCAGCGTGCGGTACAGCTCGTGGACGCCGAGGCCCGTCGCCGTCTCGCGCACCAGCCGGAACAGCGGCGGCATCGGCCAGGCGTCCAGCCGGATGCGGGCGTCGACGCCGGCGGGCAGCACGCGGGGCAGGTTCTCGGGCAGACCGCCGCCGGTGATGTGGGCCAGCGCCTTGATGCGCCCGTCGGCCAGCGCCGGTGACAGCACGGCGAGGTAGTTGCGGTGCGGTTCCAGCAGCGCGTCGCCGAGCGGGCGGTCGAGGCCGGCCGGGGTGACGTCCATCGGCATCCACCGGAAGATCGCCCGCAACAGCGAGTACCCGTTGGTATGCGGCCCGCTGGAGGCCACGCCGATCAGCACGTCGCCGGCGGCGACGTCGGAACGGGGGAGCAGCTCGCCCCGTTCGGCGACGCCGACCAGCGTGCCGGCGATGTCGAACGCGCCGGCGGTGTACACGCCGGGCATCTCGGCGGTCTCGCCGCCCAGCAGGGTGACGCCCGCTGCCGCGCAGGCGTCGGCCATGCCCTCGACGATCTCGGCCACCACGTCGGCGTCGAGCCGGCTCGCCGCGATGTAGTCGAGGAAGAACAGCGGACGGGCCGACTGCACGAGCACGTCGCCGATGCAGTGGTTGACGATGTCGATTCCGACGCCGCGCACCCGCCCGAGCCGGGCGGCCAGCTCGACTTTGGTGCCGACGCCGTCGGTCGACGCCACGAGCACTGGCTCGTCCATCGCGGCGAGCACCTTGGCCGAGAACACCCCGCCGAAGCTGCCGACGCCGCGCACGACCTCCGGGCCGTGGGTCCGTTCGACGGCCTCGCGCATGCGGGCCACGGCGCGGGTGCCCTCGTCGATGTCGACGCCGGCGGCGGCGTACGACGACAGCTGTGCGCCCGGTGCCCGCCACCCGATGTCGCGGCGGACCTGCATGCCCTCGAACCCGATGGCGCTGAGCGCGGCGTACGCCGCGGCGCGTGC
>JACCUL010000534.1 GCA_013811855.1 Acidimicrobiia bacterium | reverse complement strand
AGCTCGTCGCCGCCGGTCGTCGGCGGGCGGCGTGGTTCAACGTCACGGCGTCGGGCCAGCAGTTGGCCGCCGCGTATCGGCGGGCCGCGGCGGGCCGGCGATGACCGGGCCACCGCTGCGCCTCGTCGTGCTGGCCCCACACTTCCGACCAGACACCGCGCCGACGGGCGCCGTGATCACCCGCATCGTCGACGAGCTGGCGGGGCGCGGCCACCACATCGACGTCGTGACCGCCCTGCCGTGGTACCGGGGTCATGTCGTCGAGCCGGGGTGGACGGGTCGCTGGTCGCGGACCGAACCCGCGCCGTGGGGGAGCGTGCGGCGAGTCCAACCGTTCTCCGGCGGCGACCGGCGCAACCTTCTGCGCCGGGCCGCCGGGTTCGCCGGGTTCTCGGCCCTCGCCGGGTGGGCCGGTCTCGGCGCCGGCGGGTGGTTCCGCCGGGCCGACGCCGTCATCGCCATGTCGCCGCCGCTGACGCTGGGCCTCACCGGGCGGATCGTGGCCTGGACCCACCGGGCGCCGCTCGTGTTCAACGTGCAGGACGTCTTTCCCGACGCCGCCGTCGAGACCGGGGCGATCACGAACCGCGCCGTCATCACCGCCGCTCGCGCCCTGGAACGCCTGACGTACCGCCTGAGCGACGCCGTCACCGTGCTGTCGGACGACCTGCGCGCCAACGTCGTGACCAAGGTCCCGGTCCGCCGAGCCGGCACCGTGCACACGATCTCGAACTTCGTCGACACGGCGACGATCCGGCCCGGCGACCGGATGACGGCGTACCGCGCCGAGCTCGGGATCGGGGCCGAGCCCGTCGTGCTCTACGCCGGCAACATCGGCTACTCGCAGTCCCTGGAGCTGCTCGTCGACGCCGCCCGCCGGCTGCCCGACGTCACGTTCCTCGTCAACGGCGACGGCTCGGCACGGGGCGACCTGGAGCGTGCGGCGTCGGGCGTGCCCAACGTGCGCTTCGCCGGGTTCCTCCCAGCCGACCGGCTCCCCGAGCTGCTGGCCACGGGCGACGTCCACGTCGTCGCCCTGCGGGCCGGGCTGGGTGCGGTGAGCGTGCCGTCCAAGACGTACTCGATCCTCGCCGCCGGTCGTCCCGTCGTGGCGTCGATCGACGCCGGCACCGAGGTGCCCCGCCTCATCGCCGCGTCGGGCGCCGGCGTGACCGTGCCCCCCGACGACGCCGACACGTTCACCGACGCGCTTCGCACGCTCCTCGCCGAGCCGGCCCAAGCGGCGGCGATGGGGGCCCGCGGGCGGGCCTGGGTCGAGCAGGCGGCCGCGCCGGCGGCCGTCGCCGATCGATACGAGGAGCTGGTGCGGAGCCTCGGCGGCGGCTGAGCCGCCCCCCTGATCGGAGTGACCCGCCGGTAGCCTCTCGCCCTCGTGGTGTCCTCATCGTCGACCAAGCGCGCGGCCCGCCTGGCCCAGAAGGGCAAGGGCAAGAAGGTCCGCTTCCAGGGCGGAACGCTGTTCCCCTTGGTCGTGCTCTTCGTCGTCGTGCTCGGCCTGGCGCTCGTCGTCTACGCCCGCCAGAGCCAGCCGGCCGCCGACGCCTCGCCGCCCACCGAGAACGACCACTGGCACATCGCCTACGGCTTCATGCTGTGCGACACCGCCAACACGCAGTTCCTCAACGGCATCCTCGAGGACGTCGACGCCAACGGCAACACGATCAGCCAGGACTACGTCCTCACCGGCGTGCACAGCCACGACGACGGTGTCATCCACTGGCACCCGTTCTCCGGTCGCAGCGTCGGCAAGCGGGCCCAGCTCGGCCTGTTCCTCGACAACTACGGCGTCGAACTGTCCGACGACGTCCTCCAGTTCCCCGACAATCAGCTCGCCGGCGAGCGGTACGAGGAGGGCGAGACGAAGTGCGGAGACGAGGACGCCGAGCTGAGCGTCCGGGTCTGGGACAGCTACCAGGACACCGGCGACGGCACGACGTACACGTCGAACTTCGACGAGATCCGGATCGACAACAACAGCATGGTCATGGTGATCGCGTTCACGCCCAGGGACACCGACGTGCCGATGCCGCCGTGGGCCGCCGACCTGCCGGCGCTGGGCGCCGCCGACCAGGGCCAGACGAGTCCCGTGGACACCACGACCCCGCTGTCCGGCCCACCGGGGACGGGCACCGCGCCGACTGGCACGACGCCCACCGGCTCGACCACGCCATCGGGTTCGACCACGCCGCCGGGCTCGACGATCCCGCCGGGCACGGCGCCGCCGACCACGCTCGGCTAGCCCGGGTCATGCGCGCCGTGGTGCTGGTGGGGGGCTTCGGCACCCGGCTTCGCCCGCTGACGGACACCGTCCCGAAGCCGATGCTGCCCGTGGCCCACGTGCCGATCATCGCCCGGCTCGTCGCCCGGCTCGAAGCGGGTGGCGTCAGTGCGGCGACACTCGCCCTCGGGTTCCGCCCGGAGCCGTTCCTGGCCGCCTTCCCCGATGGCCGATGCGGTGGCGTGGCGCTGGACTACGCCATCGAACCGGCGCCGCTCGACACGGCCGGGGCCATCCGCTTCGCCGCCGAGGACGCCGGCATCGAGGACACGTTCGTCGTCGCCAACGGCGACGTCGTCACCGGCCTCGACGTCGGCGCGCTGGTCCGGGCGCACCGCCAGCGCGACGCCGAGGCCACCCTGCACC
>JACCUL010000481.1 GCA_013811855.1 Acidimicrobiia bacterium | reverse complement strand
GTCATGATCGGCTCGTTGAAGTAGCTGAGCACCGTCAGCCCGACCCCACGCCGGTCTGCGTCGTCGACTGCCCACACGGCGGCCGCTTCGGAGACGGGGAGCCGTCATAGGCGGCGATCACATGAGGTTGCACGTGCCCATCATCGCGACAAGGCGGTCGACCGGAACAGGGTCTTCCGTCCCTATCCGGCCCGTCGTGCCGTCAAGTCCCGGAGTGTCGATGAGAACGCCGCGGGTCCCGCTGGCTCGTCGACATGGGCGGCGGGGCAGACGGGGGAAACCCCGGCGATGGACCCCGACGCCGGCGCCATGCCCGACATCGGTGAGGCGCTTCCGGCCGATGACTTTCGAGCAGGTCGATGCCCCGGAGGGCGGGTTCGGTGGCGGACCGGGCGAGCGCTCCAACATCCTCGTCGAGGGTGGAGCCGAACAGACCGCTCAGCAGATCAGCTGACGTTCGAGCGGCGACGGCTGTCGGCCGCTGCTTCTGGTCAGCGATCCCGACGGAATCGGTCGTCATCGCTGACCAGAAGGGCCCGACTCGCACGGCGGTGACGCCGACTGCCCACGCCAACTGCTTCATCGAGCCCGGTTTCCAGACCAGAGGGCGCTGATGATCGACTTCAACTACGACACCGAGCCGCTCGCCGGCCACTACCCGACCAAGGTCGGCCTGCCGCTGCTCAAGGACTCTCGTCTCAACCACCTCGGGAAGCTGCTGTTCCAATGGTTCTCCTGGCACAGCCTCCTTCCCGGCCGGGACATCCCCGGACTCGGATCGACATGCCGACCGCCGGAAAGGCGCTGGTCGGCAGCACCTCACAAGTAGGGAACGACCCATGTCTGCCGTGACCATCGGCTCCACGACCGTCGATCTCAACGATGAGTGGTTCTTCGTCCATCCCGAGCAGCGGGCCGACCGTCCGGGTGCTCGGGAAATCCTTCGGGGTGTCGGTGAAGGAGCTGTACCAGCGCGGTCAGGATCTGCCGCCACCGGAGAACTCATTCGACGTGTGGCACGACGACCAACCGGCGCACGAAGGTGCGTGGGCTGCCACATGGGCGTGCTACTATCGTCGCATGCGCACGACGGTTGAATTTGACGCCGATACGAGTGCCGCCATTGAGCAGCTGCGACGTGAGGCCGGGCTGGGTGTGTCGGAGGCCGTCAACCACCTGGTCAGGCGGGGCCTGCTCCTGTCTGACGAGCGCGCGGTGTTCTCCCAGCGGTCCCTGCGCCTCGGGCTGAGGATCGACGTGTCCAACGTGGTCGACGCGATCGAGGTCGTCGAGGGTCCCCAAGCCCGCTGAGCCGTTCGTCTGATGCTCGTCGACGCCAACATCCTCCTGTACGCCGTCGACGAGGAGAGCCCCGTGCACGATCGGGCGAAGCGGTGGCTGGAGGACGCGCTCAACGGGACGCGCCGTGTCGGGATCCCGTGGCAGACGGTGACTGCGTTCCTGCGCATCGGCACCAATCCGCGCGCCCTTGCCGAGCCGCTGAGCTCCACGACGGCGTGGGAGCTCGTGGAGTCGTGGCTGGACGTGCCGTCGGTGTGGGTCCCCCAGCCGTCGGTCGGGCATCGCGAGATCCTCGGTCGCCTCGTCCGAGAGCTCGACCTGCGGGCGAACCTCGTCCCCGACGCGGTGCTGGCCGCGCTGTGCATCGAACATGGTCTGACCATGGTTTCGGCCGACTCGGACTTCGCCCGCTTCACCGAGATCCGGTGGTTCAACCCGCTCGTCTAGCCCGCCTGAGCCGCGACACCCGCTCGTCGATCAACGCCGCCCGGCGCCAACTGGTCCGCGCCCACCACCTCGCCGACACGGCTGCCACCGCCGCCGCCCCGCGCCGGCGCCCTCGCCGAGATGGCCAGGCGCTCATCCGGGGCGACGGGGCTCAGCGACGGTTCGCAGCGGAATGCCTCGGCGGTCTCGTGGGTTCGATGGCGCATGGAACTCGACCGTGCCCTCGCCTTCGTCGCCGACCGACGCGGGAGCGTCCTGACAACCCTCAAGCGTGATGGGCGACCGCAGCTTTCCAACGTCGGTCACGCTGTCGCCGACGGGGTGATCCGGATCTCGGTCACCGACGGGCGGGCCAAGACGAACAACCTGCGGCGTGACGAGCGGGCGTCGCTGCACGTGACGAGCGACGACTTCTGGTCGTGGGTGGTGATCGAGGGTCGCGCCGAGTTGACGCCGGTCGCGACGGCGCCGGACGACGACACGGTCGAGGAACTGATCGACTACTACCGCACCCTCTCCGGTCAGCACCCGGACTGGGACGACTACCGCCGGGCGATGGTCGCCGACTATCGCCTGATGATCCGCATCCACCCGACCCACGCCTACGGCCAATTGCCGTAAGCGAGGATCACGCCGGCTCGTCGTCTCCATCGTTGTCGCTGGCGGGTTGGTGGCGTTGGTGCCAGTGGTGGCGCCAGCGGTGTTGGGTGTGGTCGACGTCGTGGTGGGTGATGTCGCGGTGGGAGTCGGCGTGGCCGTTTCGCAGCCGGAGGGGTGTTGGCAGTACCGGTCGCGGACGCTGACGGCGCGGCGCACGGCGCCGGTGAAGGTGCGCCGGTGGGACATCGACACGATGGTGCGGGGTCTGTCGAAGAGCACCGTTTCCAACCGACGGCGTCGAGCCAGGGGGCGATCTGGTCGGGGGTGGCGACGACGCCGGTGGACAGTTCGCAGAGCCGGGCGAACGTGTCGTCGCCGACGAGGACGCTGAACAGGGGTCGGGCTCTGGTGACGGTTTC
>JACCUL010000426.1 GCA_013811855.1 Acidimicrobiia bacterium | reverse complement strand
CCACATGGACAGCATCGCCGCGCCCGACGGGGCGCTCGTCACGCCGGCCACCAAGATCGGCGAGATCGGCGACAAGAGTCTTGCCTGCAACGGCAGCGGTACCGTCAACTACCTGCACTTCGAGGTCGTGCACAACGGCATGCACGGGGATCGCGTCAACCCGGGCCAGCTGAAGGCGTGCATCAACGGCCGCACCATCCGGCTGCCGCGGGCCATCGGGTACGACGGGTGGAACCAGGTGCCGTACCGGCTGATCGGCCTGCCCCGCACCGACTCGAGCTGCGTCCCCGGCTCCTTCGCCACGCCGGCCCGGCCGTCGGGCGTGCGGGCCCGCATCGGCAACGAGCAGGTCGCCGTGTCATGGTCACTGCCGCCGTCCGGTGTCAGCAAGGTGATGATCGCCGTTGCCGACTACCGGCCCAGTCGTGGTGTGTGGTCGGGCTGGACGTACAAGCGGCTCGACGACTCGACCAGCTCGTACACCTACCGCAACCTGTACAACGGCCATCCGTACCGCTTCAAGGTGGCCTTCCACGGCGCTGACGGCTACAGCCGGTGGGCCGGGACCCCGACCGTCGAGCCAGCGGGGACCCCGTTGGCGCCCCGGTACCGCTGGGCTCGCGTCACCAAGACGACGCTTGAGATGTGCTGGTACCGCAGCGAGCGGCGGGGCACGCCGGTGACCGGCTACCAGGTCGCCTACCGCCAGGACCTCGGGTCACGGTGGTCGTCCTGGCACGTCACCCGCATCGACCCGATGGGTCGGCACACCTGGACCGATCTGCGTTCGCGGACCCGATTCGAAGTCAAGGTGCGCGGAATGAGCGCCGTCGGGCCGAGCCCCTGGTCGCAGATCGGCTCGGCCACCACCAACCGCTGACCGCAGACGACGAACGCGTGCTCCGCGTGCTAGCCAGGATCCATCTCGTGGCCGGGGCGGGTGCGCAGGCCGCGGTAGGCGTTGGCGGCGCTCTTCTGGCCGGCGACGACGGCGTAGATCTCGTCGCACACCGGCATCGGCACGTCGTGGCGGGCCGCCAGCTGGCGAGCCGTGACCGCCGTCTTGACCCCTTCGGCGACCATCGACATCTCGGAGATGATCTCGTCCAGTGACCGGCCGAGGCCGAGCTGCTCGCCGACGTGGCGGTTACGGCTGTGCGGGCTGATGCACGTCGTGATGAGGTCGCCGAGCCCGGCCAGCCCGGCGAACGTGGCCGCCTCACCGCCCATGGCCACCCCCAGCCGGCTCAGTTCGGCGAGGCCCCGCGTCATCACCGCGGCGCGCGTGTTGTCGCCGACCCCGAGGCCCTGGGCGATCCCGCAGGCGATGGCGACGACGTTCTTCAGCGCGCCACCCAGCTCGCAGCCGACGACGTCGTGGTTCGTGTAGATGCGGAACCCGCCTCGGGTCAGCACCCGCTGGATGGCCGTGGCGACGGCGAGGTCCTCGGTGGCGATGACGCTCGCCGCGGCCTGCCCGGCCATGATCTCCCTGGCGATGTTCGGGCCGCTCAGGGCGGCCACCGGGTGACCGGGGACCTCGTCGGCGATCACCTCGGTCATCCGCAGCAGGGTGTCCTGCTCCAGGCCTTTGGACAGGCTGACGATCGGGATCCATGGGTGGACCCACTCCTTGACCAGCGCCATCGTCGAGCGCACGCCCGACGTCGGCACGCCGATGATCAGCAGCTCGGCGTGGCGCACCGCCTTCTCCAGGTCGTCGGTGGCGACGAGCTGCTCGGGCAACGTGAACCCGGGGAGGTAGCCCTCGTTGGTGTGGTTGCCGTCGATCTCGGCGGCGACCTCGGCGCTGCGGGCCCACAGCATCGTGGCGTTCCGGCCGGCGACCAGGGAGGCCACGGTCGTCCCCCATGACCCGGCCCCCAGCACGGTCACCTGCACCCGGCCGACAGTACTGTCGCCGCGATGGCCGACCAGTCCGAAGCCCGCCCGCCCGCGGTCCTCACCGAGGTCGGCGGGCGGGTCCTGCTGATCACGCTCAACCGACCGGCGGCGATGAACGCCATCGACACCGACTTGGCCCAGGGTCTGCTCGCGGCCGTCGATCAGCTCGACGGTGACGACGCGCTGACCGCCGGCGTCCTGACCGGCGCCGGCAAGGGGTTCTGCGCCGGCATGGATCTCAAGGCCTTCGCCGCCGGCGGCCTGCCGAAGGGGTTCGACCGGTTCATCCGCCACGGCGCCCGCAAGCCGTTGATCGCCGCCGTGGAGGGGTTCGCGCTCGCCGGTGGGCTGGAGGTGGCGCTGGCGTGCGACCTGATCGTCGCCGCCGCCGGGGCCCGCCTCGGCATCCCCGAGGTGTCCGTCGGCCTGTTCGCCGCCGGCGGCGCGCTCGGCCGGCTGCCCCGCCGGGTGCCGTACGGCGTGGCGATGGAGATGGCGTTGACCGCCGAGCCGATCACGGCCGAGCAGGCCCACGGGTACGGGCTCGTCACCCGCCTGGCCGCGACGGGCCAGGCCGTGACCGTGGCGCGGGAGTTGGCCGAGCGCATCGCCCGCAACGCGCCGCTGGCCGTTGCCGCGAGCAAGCAGGTGCTGCGCGACGTGGCCGGGCTGACCGAGGCCGAGTTCTGGGACCATCAGGCCCCGCTGATCAGGGAGGTGTTCGCCTCCGAGGACGCCAAGGAGGGTCCGCGAGCGTTCGCCGAGAAGCGTCCGCCGGCCTGGTCCGGTCGCTGATGGCGATCGACTTCACGCTGTCGCCCGAGCTCGACGAGCTGCGGCTGCGGGTCCGCGCCTTCGTCGACGGGACCGTCCGGCCGGCCGAGCAGCGCATCGAGCGCGAGAGCTTGGCCGAGCGCGACCGCAAGGGCTATGTCGAGGCCCTGATCGGGTTGCGCAAGGCGGCGCAGGAGAACGCCATCTGGCTGCCGCACATGCCGGCCGAGTGGGGCGGGATGGGTCTCGGCCACGTCGAGCTGGCGATGGTCCAGGCCGAGGCGGCCAAGTCGTCGTACGGGCCGTGGGTCTTCAACTGCCAGGCCCCCGACGAGGGCAACATGCACACGCTGTTGCACTGGGGGACCGACGAGCAGAAGGAGACCTACCTCCGGCCGCTGTGCGCAGGCACGGTCTCGTCGTGCTTCGCCATGACCGAGCCCGAGGTGGCCGGCTCCGACCCGACGCTGATCCGCACGCTGGCCGTGCCGGACGGCGACGAGTGGGTCGTCAACGGCCACAAGTGGTTCATCTCCAACGCCCACCGCGCCGGCTTCGCCATCCTCGTCGCCCGCACCGAGGACGACCCCGACCTGCCCCAGGCGGCCAACAGCGCGTTCATCGTCGAGCTCCCGGCCGACGGCTGGGTCGAGGTGCGTCAGATCGAGACGATGCACGGTGGCACCGGCCACTCTGAGATCCGCATCGAGGACCTGCGCCTGCCGACGTCGCGGATGCTCGGCGGTCGGGGCCAGGGCCACCTGCTCGGCCAGTACCGCCTGGGCCCGGCCCGGTTGGCTCACTGCATGCGGTGGATCGCCCAGGCCGAGACGGCGCTCGACATGATGGTCGACCGGTCGCTGCACCGCTTCTCCCACGGCTCGCTGCTGGCCGAGAAGCAGGGGATCCAGTGGATGATCGCCGACTCGTCGATGGAGCTGTACCAGGCCAAGTTGATGGTGCTGCACGCGGCGCACAAGATCGACCGGGGTCAGGACTTCAAGTCCGAGGTGTCGATGGCCAAGCACTTCGTGGCCAACATGCTGAACCGGGTGATCGATCGATCGATCCAGGTCCACGGCGCACTCGGCTACTCGACCGACACGCCGCTGGCCCACATGTTCCAGCACGCCCGCTGGGCCCGCTTCGCCGACGGGGCTGACGAGGTGCACCAGATGCGCATCGCCGAGCGGACCATCGCCGCGTACCGCGACCACGGCTCCACGCGCACAGCGACCGGCGACCTGCCGATCTGACCTCGCCACCCGTCATCCCGGCGCCACCGAGCGTCGCCGTCCTGCCCGCACCGACCGTGCTCCGCTCCGAAGGCCGATGCAGGTCATCAACCCGGTGGGTGACCTCCCGGCTCCACCGTCGGGGGGACCCGGGGCGGCGGAGGCGCCGGCACTAGCCTGCCGCACCCGTGACCGAGATCGATGCGCCGACCGACACCGATGCGGGCTGGTTGGCGCCCGAGCACCTGGAGCAGATCCGGGCCCACGTCCCTTTGGTGTACGTCGACGCCGTGCCGGTGCGCGTCGACGGGCTGGGGCGGGTCACGGAGGTCGGCTTGCTGCTGCGGGTCGCCGCCGACGGGTCGATCAGCCGGATGGTGGTCAGTGGCCGGGTGCTGTTCGGCGAGCTCGTTCGGGATGCCCTGGTCCGTCACCTGGAAAAGGACCTCGGGCCGCTGGCCCTGCCCCGCTTGCCGCCGTCGCCGTCGCCGTTCACGGTCGTCGAGTACTTCCCCGACCCGGATCGCTCCGGGTTCCACGACCCCCGCCACCACGCCGTCAGCCTGGCCTACGTGGTTCCCGTCGACGGCGACTGCCAGCCGACCCAGAAGGCGCTCGACCTGGCCTGGTTCGACCCTGCCGAAGCCGTCAGCGCCGCCGTCCGCCAGCAGATGACCGCCGGCCACGACCGATTGATCCGCCTGGCCCTGGCCAGCGTCGGCCAACTGCCGTAAGCGTCGTAGGAACGCAGAACGCGTTGGGTCCCGCAGCGTGAGGCGCCGCCCACCTACGATGGGCTTCCGATGCCGGAGGGGGACACCATCCACCGCACGGCAGCGGCGTTGCGCACGGCGCTGGTCGACCACAAGATGGTGCGCTTCGAGGCGCCGCGGTTGGTCGGAGTGACGCCCCGGGCCGGACGCACGATCGAGCGGGTCGAGTCCAAGGGCAAGCACCTCGAGATCGAGTGGGACGACGGCGTCATCCTCCACACCCACATGCGCATGAGCGGGTCGTGGCACCTCTACCGCACGGGTGAGAGCTGGCAGCGGCCGCACCACCAGGTCCGCGTGCTCATCGAGGTCGATGGATGGGTCGCCGTGTGCTTCAACGCCCCCGTCGTCGAGACCTACCGCCACCCCGACGCCCGCCGTCACCCCGGCCTCGGCGGGCTCGGCCCCGACCTGTGCCGGACCGACGCCGACCTCGGCCGGTGCGTGCAGATCCTGCTGGCCTACGACGACCCGCAAGCGTCGGTCGCCGAGGTGCTGCTCGACCAGCGAGTCTTCTGCGGCGTCGGCAACGTGTACCGCTGCGAGGTGCTGTGGGCCTGCGAGCTGAGCCCGTTCGCTCACGTCGGCACGCTCGCCGAGGCCGACGCCGTGCGCCTGGTCAACGTCGCCGCCCGCCTGCTGCGGGCCAACCTGCACCACGCGACCCGCGTC
>JACCUL010000402.1 GCA_013811855.1 Acidimicrobiia bacterium | reverse complement strand
CACCCGGGCCGTGCTGCTGGGCCGTGATTGCGGCGTCGCGATGCCGCTCCTCCCGGACTAGTCAGCCTCCGGCGCCGCGTCGTCGTTCCCGATCTCGGCATCGTCGGCGTCGTCGGCGTCGTCGGTGGCATCGCCGAGGGCGTGGCGTAGCCGGACCCCGCCCGGCACCGGCTCGACGTCGGACGTCGGCGTCAGATCGAGCACGGCGGGGGCGACCTCGGCGCCGGTCTCGTCGACGCCGCGCGCCGTGACCAGCACGTCGGCGCCGTCGCGCCGCACGGACAGCGTCGTCTCCTCGGATCGGCGCACGATGTCGGCGAGCAGTTCCTGAGCGATGCGCAGCACCAGCAGCGACGTGCGCGCCGGGACATCGGCGGGCACGTCGGCGTCGAGCTCGACGACGGCACCGATGTCCTCGCGCGCTGCGTCGAGCTCGATCCCCAGTGCCACGACCAGGGGGTGCTCGGCGTCGGCGAGTGCCGGTGCGTCGTCCGGGTCGACGGCGACGCTCTGGCGCCACGTCCGTGCCGAACGCGATCGCTCGAGCTCCCACAGCACCCCGAGGACCGCAGGGGAGCGGCCGCGCTCCTCGGCGATGGCCCGGTCGCGGGACTCCTCCAGTTCCTGTTCGGCGGCGCCGGCCCGCTCCTCGGCGTACGCCGTGCCCTCTTCGGCGGCCGTGGCCCGCTCGGCGGCAGCAGCCAGGTCGTGCTCGGCCGTGGTGAGCCTGGCGGTGGCCGTCGCCAGCTCGCCGGCCCGGTTCGTGGCCACCGCGTCGGCGGCCGCCGTGAGGCGCCGCTGGGTCCGCAGGCGGTGCCGCAGCACCAGCGTGACGACGATGGCGATGGCGGCGAAGACACCGAGCACGAGGGCCAGCACGGACACTGCGGGCCGACCCTACTGAACGGGGGATCGGGCCCAGAACGCGCCGAGGGCGGGAGTGCCGTTAGCACTCCCGCCCGATGGCGCGATACCGAAGGAACGCCGCCCGCGTTCTCGGCCAACCTCGCGTGATGCCTCCCGCCCGGAAGCGTTAGTGGTTGGACGACTCGGCGTCAGTTCGGGGCTTTCGCCTCGTCCGTCTGCCTACCCATCGGTAACTATTGGACAAGCTAGTCCATCTGGAACGTTCGTGCCAATCAGGGATACCCCGTGTTCCTGACTGTCTGGTCAGTGAGAGCGTCCAGACGCGGCGACGCAGGCGGGGATTCGGCGCCCTCCGGGCAGGCCCGGAAGGCCAGCACGGCGTCGCTGATCGAGCCCAGGGCCTCGAGTTGCTCGGTCGTCAGCAGGTCGACGAACCAGTTGCGCACGTGGCGCAGGTGGATCGGCGCGGCCGTCGTGATCGCCGCCCGGCCGGCTTCGGTCATGGCGACGTGCGCGTGGCGGGCGGTCGCGGGGCACGACTGGCGGGTGACGAGGCCCCGCTCGGCCATGCGCGCCAGGTGGTGGGACAGCCGGCTCTTCTCCCACTGCGTGGCCTCGGCCAGCTCGTGGGCCCGCAGGCTGCCGTCGGCCGACTCGGAGAGTTGCACGAGGATGGCGTAGTCCGGCCCGGACAATCCGGTGTCGCGCTGGGTCAGCGCCTCGATGCGCCGCCGTACGTGGGCGTCCATCTGCATCAACCCGCGCCAGGCGCGCGACTCGCGTTCGTTCAGCCACGGTGGCTCGCCGTCAGGGGAGGCGCTCCTCACCTCCCACATCCTAGCTTGAGTTGACATATCAACCATGAGACGGTACGGTGAGTTGACACATCAACTTGCGTCCTGAGCGCAATGGAAGGAGCCCTAATGGCACTCGACGAGGCGACCGGCTATCTCACCGGCACGTGGACCATCGATCCCGACCACAGCGAGGTCGGCTTCGCGGTCCGCCACATGATGGTCAGCAAGGTGCGCGGGCGGTTCAGCGAGTTCGCCGGCACCGTCGTGACCGCCGACGACCCCTTGCAGTCTTCGGTCGAGGTCACCGTCGAGCTGGCGTCGATCGACACCGGCCAGCCCGATCGTGACGCACACATCCGCTCGGCCGACTTCCTGCAGACCGACGAGTACCAGCAGATGACCTACCGTTCGACGGGCGTGCGGCGCGACGGCGACGAGTACGTCGTGGATGGCGAACTCACCCTGAAGGGCGTGACGCGGCCCGTGCCGTTGCGGGTCGAGGTCAACGGCTTCGGTCCCGACGCCTTCGGTGGCACGCGGTCCGGTTTCAGCGCCACGGGCGAGATCCGCCGCCGCGACTTCGGCGTCGACTTCAACGCGGTGATGGAGACCGGCGGGGTCGTTGTCGGCGACAAGGTCGAGCTGCACCTGGAGATCGAGCTCGTCCTCCAATCCTGACGGCGCCCGCGGACGTGACCCGGAACCGGCATCTCCGCCGGTTCCAGTCAGGGGTGCGCCGCCCGGTCGGCCCACAGGATGGCGATGATCGTCATCGCGTCGACGATCTCACCCGACAGCACCATGGCCGGCGCATCGCCGAACGGCACGGTTCGCACCTCGAGCTCTTCGGTCGAGTCGGCGGCGGCCGCGTGCGGCGACAGCTCGTGGGCCAAGAACAGGTGCGCCGTCGTCGACCACGCTCCTCGAGGTGGCGAAGGACATGATCGGCACGAGGCGTCCGGCGCGCACGCCGGCCTCCTCGGCCAGTTCGCGCCGCACTGCGACCTCGACCGACTCGCCGACGTGGACGCCCCCGGTCGGCATCTCCCACGTGACCCGGCCGGCCACGTACCGGTACTGCCGGACGAGCAGGACGTGGTCGGCGTCGACGAACGGCAGCATCCCCACGCACTGCCCGCACCGGACGATGCCGTACATCGTGGTGACGCCCGAGGGCAGCTCGACCACTCGGCCGATGTCGCGACTGCGGGTCCACGACGTCTCGATCTCGCTCCACGGCTACGCCGCCGGTCCGGACCAGCAACATGTTCGGGCCGGTCCGCGGAGCGTGGCCCCGACGAGGAGCGGCAAGGCTGGTGGGGACCCATCCCGCCCTACCACTATCCCGTCTTCGTCCTCACCCACCACCAGGCGCCAGCGCCATCCAGCAGTACCTGCGCGCCGGCCTCGTCGACGAGCTCCACGTGGCGATCGTGCCGATCCTGCTGGGGGGTGGAGAACGGCTCTTCGACCGCCTCGACGGTCGCGCCGAGCGCTAACAGTGCGCCGAGATGGTCGCCTCGTGCAACGTCGTCCACGTGCGCCTCGTCCGCACCTGACGGCCCCAGGACTCAGGCCGTGCGGCGGACGGCGACGATGGCGATGTCGTCGTCGACGCGCTCCGCGCTCTGCTCGGCGCGCTCGGCCTCGAGCAGCTGGTCGACGAGCTCGCCCAGGTCGTTCCCCTCGGCGCGCTCCAGCATCGACGCCAGTCGGCGCATGTGTACGTCCAGCGAGTCCGTCCGCCGCTCGATCAGCCCGTCGGTGTAGAGCAGGAGCACCTCGTCCGGCTGGAGCGTCAGGCGGCCGGCCGTGATCGGGCCGGTTTGTCCGGCACCGAGCAGCGCACGGTGGCCGTCGCGAAGTTCCTCGGCGGCGCCGTCCGAGCGACGGACGACGGGAAAGGGATGGCCGGCGTTGACGTACTCGGCACCGCCGGTCGCGCCGTCGATGGCGACGATCTGCGCCGTGGCGTACGTGCCGTGGCGCGCCAGGAGCGAGTCGGCGTGCTGGCACACCACGTCGAGCGGGGTGTCGAGCCGCAGGAGGTGGTTCATCACGGCCTTGACGTCGGCCATGGCCGTGACCGCCGACGATCCGTGGCCGGTGATGTCGCCGATGACGACGTACGTGCGCCCGCCCGACGACGCGATGATGTCGTACCAGTCGCCGCCCAGCCCGACGATAGTCATCGCCGGTTGGTACCGCACGGCGATCTCCAACGACTCGACGTCGGGTGGGGCGGCCAGCAGGTCGCGCTGGAGCTGCACGATCAGTTCGTGCTCCTGCTCGGCGCGCGCCGTCTGCTCGAGCGTGCGGCTGACGAGGCCAGTGACGGTCATGAGCACGGCGTGTTGGGTCGTGGTCAACGACACCGGCGTGTCCCACGACAGCTCGAGCCGGCCGAGCCGTTCCCCGCGGGTGCCGTTGAGGTCACGACCGATGATCCGTCCGTCGTCCACGCCGTCGCCATCCCTTGACGGATCGACGGTGGTCAGGCTGGCGGCCGAACAGCCGACGACCCGCGGCACGAGGCGCTCGATGACCTGCGCCGCGGCATCGACGGTCGGCGCGGCGGCGAGCGCCTGGGCCAGGGTGCTGAGGTGGGCGGCGTGCGAACGTGCGGCGTCGGCAACTGTCGACCGTTCGAGGGCGCGACTGCCGAGCTGGGCGATCGTGGTCGCCGCCACGACGAGGTCGTCGGCCTGCTCGAGGCCGAGCGCCTCCCCGAACGCGAACTCGATGGCGCCGATGCAGACGTCGTCGCTGAACTCGAGCGGGACGCAGACGACGGCGTAGATGCCTGCCGTGCGCACCTCGTGAATGACCTGCGGGTAGCGACGGCGATAGTCACCGTCGCTGCGGATGACGAGCGTCTCGCCGGTCCGCACGCAGTCGGTCACCGGGAGCGACTCGTCGAGGGACTGCATGGCGAACTCGTGCGCCACGGTGTCGTCCATCCCGACGTCGCGGGCGACCTCGACCTTCGACGGGTCAGCGGCCGATCGTCGCGCCAGGTTCGTGTACCGGGAACCGATGATCCCGCCGGCGTGGTTGGTGATGGCGCGCACGACATCGTCGGGCTCGGTGGCGCCGGCGAGCGTTCGCCCGAGCTCGGCGATCGCCCGGTTGCGATCGGCCACCCGGCGTTGGTCGCCGATCAGACGACGGTCCCGCCGGTACGACGCGATCGCGGCGATGGCGACCAGCAACGTGCCGATCACGATGAGCGTCGGGATGAGGGCCTCCGGGCCGGCGCCGTCGTCGGCGGTCACGACGAAGGTCCGCCCAGCGATGTCGAAGGACCGGACGGCTCCGCCGTCGTCCGAGCTCACAAGCACCGTCTCTTCGAGCCGCAGGCCGAGCTCGACGTCCGGCGCGGTCGAGCCGAGCGCGTTCACGAGCTGGTCGATGCCGAGGCTGCTGGACACGAAGCCGATGGCGGTGCCGTCGGCGCCCCGGATCTCGTGGATGACGAACAAGCCCGGCGCGGCGCTGTTGGCGAGCGTGACGGGGTCGGCGATGGCGGGAGCGTCGTTGCGCTCGGAGGCCTGCGCGGCCGCGAGGTGGACGGGATCGCTGGCGATGTCGAAGCCGAGCAGGGCGTTCGTCTGTTCCGCTGGGTAGCCGCGGACGACGACCAGGTGGCGGGGCCGGCTCGCCACCGCGACGAAGCCCCCCCGACCGTCGCTGTCGCGCGGCGTCACGCCCGTCTCGGCCTCGAGCGCGGCCAGGTCGCCGTCGTCGACGATGCGCTCGTAGGCGACGGCCGTGAAGAGGGAGTCGTTGATGACGTCCTTCGCGTACGCCTCGAACTCGGCCGCCGTCACCTCACCGTCGACGCCGAGCGCGCCGGCGCCACGGAAGGCGGCGACGGAGCGTTCGAGCTGACCGGCGATGTGTGAAGCGACCAGTTCGGCGGCGTTGTCGTCGCGCTCCTTGGCGTGGCGGCGCTCGGTGGCAATGGACAGGGCGACGGCGACGGCGCCGAGCACGAGCAGGCCGCACAGCAAGACGACCGCGGCAGGCAACCGCCCCCGCCTTCCACCGGTCGTGCGCATCGCGGCCGACGGTAGTCGGCTGGCGCGACGGCGACGCTCCCGGATCGACGCGACGGGCCGCGGGAGTCGACGATCAGGGCGCCATCGACGCGCTCGGCACCCATCGAGTCGGTGCCGCCTTGGCTCGGTAACCGCTCTGCTACGGTAACAAGATCGTTACCGAGCACTCACGTCAGCCGTCAGGCGATCCGTTCAGCGCGCTCGGCGACGCGCACCGCCGTCAGATCCTCACTCTCCTCGCCGAGGCGCCCCGGTCCGTCGGGGCGCTGGCCGACGACGTGCCGATCAGCCGGCCGGCCGTGTCCCGCCACCTCCGCCTGCTGAAGGAGGCCGGGCTGGTCGAGGAGGACGCGTACGGCACCCGCCGTGTCTACCGGCTGCACGACGACGGTCTCGACGCCGTGCAGCGCTACCTCCTGAACGTATGGGGTGACGCCTCCTCGCGGTTCCGGATCGCGGCCGAGAACACCACGGCGAGGAAGTGCAGGAGGCGGCCCTGATCGAGCCGCTGCGCATCGACGTCGACGTCGCCTGCCCACCAGAGCATGCGTTCGCGACCTGGACCGAACGGTTCGCTCTGTGCTGGCCGCGGGGTCACACGGTCAGCGGCGATCCGGAGACGATCGTGCTCGAACCGCGCCACGGCGGCCGGATCTTCGAGCGCACGCGCGATGGGAGGGAGATCGACTGGGGAGAGATCACCGGTTGGGAGCCACCGCGGCGACTCTCGTACCGGTGGCACATTCGACGCGATCGCGCCGCCGCGACCGACGTCGAGGTCTGCTTCGTAGCGGCCGACGCCGGGTCGACGCGGATCGAGATCATCCACGCCGGTTGGGAGCGCCTCGGGGCCGACGCCGAGACGTGGCGTGACGCCAACCGCGGCGGCTGGAACGGCCTCCTCCCGCACTTCCGCACTGCGTGTGCGTCGCGGCCCACGACGAGCGAGGAGGTAACGGCATGATCGGCACCGGAACGCCCGATGATCCGTGGACGCTGCGCACGCCTCCAGGGACCTCCGAGTATCTGGCCTATCGAGACGCGACCGCCGACCCGCCTGAGGTGGTCTGCCTCGTCGGCTCCACCAAGCTGCGGTACCTCGCCCGATGTCTTGATGACGTACCGGAGATGCTGCGCCAGCACGGCGACTGGATGGAGCTCGGGAGCGCCGACGAGAGCAAGCCCGCCAAGGACGGCAGCCTCGAGGCGTGGGCCCGTTCGCAGGGCAACCCGGTCGGCGGCTGGTACGGGTTGCGTGCGGGGTACCGCGGGCGCTTCGCCATGTTCGTGCCACCGGTGCTCGAACACCTCGGCCTCGTCGAGCTCGAGCACCGGCCCCGCAACAACCGCGTCCGCGCCCGCTGACGAGCTCCGACGCGCCGTGCCCGGTCGCGCCTGAGCGCTGTGCCGGGCGCGGCTGTCACTCGGCGTAGGGCTGATCGCCCGTGCCCGAGGCGACCTTCCACATGTGACCGTCGGGATCGGCGAACGTGCCGCCGCACCCGCCCCACGGCGTCTGTTCTGCGGGCTTGATGATGATCGCGCCGGCCTTCTCGGCCTCGGCCAGCACCTCGGCGACCCGGTCATCCGAGCGCACGACGTAGGAGAACGTGGCGCCCCGGAAGCCGCTGCCACCGTCAGCGGGTACGCCGGCGTCGGCGGCGAGCGACGCAACGGGCATCAGCCCGAGCACCGCCGCGCCGCCCCCGAGGCGCAACGCGATCCACCCCGGATACTCCTGGTGCGCCGGCCAACCGAGGCCGTCGCGGTAGAACCGGGCGGCCCGGTCGAGGTCCTCGACCCCGAGCGTGATGACGCTCACGTGCGGTTTCATCGGTGCTCCTTGTCACATCGGGGAGACGGTGTTCGTCACCATGTTGACGACGCAGGACCCGAGGATGTGACCGATGGGAGAACGTGACTGGTTGGCGGAGCGGTTCGAGGCTCATCGCGGCCGTCTCCACGCCGTCGCCCACCGCATACTCGGCTCACGGAGCGACGCCGACGACGCGGTGCAGGAGTCGTGGTTGCGTTTGAATCGCTCGGACCCCGCCGCTATCGACAACCTCGGCGGCTGGCTGACGACGGTCGTGAGCCGGGTCTGTCTCGACGTGCTGCGGGCTCGTTCGGGCCGCCGTCACGAGCCGCTCGAGGCGGTCGGCGGCGCCGCGGCCGTCGACGAGGGTGACGGGACCGATCCCGAAGGCGACGCCGTATTGGCCGACTCGATCGGCGTCGCCCTGCTCGTGGTGCTCGACGCGCTGACCCCGTCCGAGCGGGTGGCCTTCGTGCTCCACGATCTGTTCTCGGTGCCGTTCGAGGAGATCGCCCCGATCGTCGGTCGGTCGACGACGGCGACGCGGCAGCTCGCCAGCCGGGGTCGCCGCCGGGTGCGCGGCGAACCGCCGGTCGGCGCC
>JACCUL010000381.1 GCA_013811855.1 Acidimicrobiia bacterium | reverse complement strand
GGTGCCGCCAGGGCGACGACGCGCGGCGGGAGCTCCGGCACGGCGATGCGCTCGAACGACCCGGTCATGGCGTGGGGGACGGCGGTGGCCGGGACGATCGCCGCCCCGAGGCCGTCCATCGCCAAGGTCGCCAGCAGGCGGACGCCGTCGATCTCGGACTGGGCCTGCAGCTGCACACCGCTGATCGCCGCCGCCCGGTCGATCACCTTGCGCAGGGCCGAGCCTGCGGGCGGGAGCAGCAAGCGGTGTTGGGCGAGCTCGGCCAGGGACCGCTCCGTGGCTCCCGCCAGCGGGTGGTCCGCCGGGACGGCCAGCAGCAGGTCCTCGGCGAACAGTGGGTCAAGCGTCAGCTCGGGCTCCTCGACGGGGAGGTGCACGATGGCCGCCCCGAGCCGACCCTCGAGCACGCCGGGGATGAGCGTCGACGTGTTGCCTTCGGAGACGATGACCCGCACGCGCGGGTGGGCCGCGGCCAGCCCGTCGATGAGCTGGGGGAGCAGCCATCGCGCCGTGGTGCCGAGGATGCCGAGGCGGACGTCACCGGCGACGTCGCCGTCAGCTGGCGAGACCTCGGCGACGATGTCGTCCATCTCGTGCAGGATCCGCCGGGCGCGCGCCACGACCCGGGCGCCGTCGTCGGTCAGACCGCCGTGGGCCCGGTCGACGAGCGTGGTGGCCAGCTCGCGCTCCAGCCGGGCGATGTGGCTGGAGACGTTGGACTGCACCGTGAACAGGGCGCGAGCGGCGGCGGAGAAGGTGCCGTGGTCGGCGATCGCCACGAGCGCGGCGAGCTGGCGGACGTCCACGTCCGGCGACGTTATCTCCCCGAGCGCTAGGACGTATCTCTACGTTCTACTTGTCAGATCAGCCCCATGTGCGTAGGCTCACAAGCACAAACTCGTAGCGATACACCCCCCATGTACCGCTCGAAGGGACCCAGAGATCGACCCCCCATCGATCGGGTCCAGGTTGAGAAGCCCCGCTCCCCCAAGCGGGGCTTCTCCCGTTTTCCCCCGTTGGCCGCAGCGGCGCCGTACGGCCTCGGCCTACCATCCCCGTCCGTGACCGGCGCGGCGTTCTTCGATCTCGACCGCACGCTCTTGGCCGGCGCGTCCGGCAAGTCGTTCTCCGCCGCCTTGCGGGCCTCGGGCGCGATCAGCCGCACGATCCCCGGCGAGGGGCTGCTCTACGGGTTGTTCAACCGCATCGGCGAGACGCTGCCGTCGATGGCGCTGGCCCGCCAGGCGGCGTCGCTGGCCAAGGGCACGGCCCGCAGCATCATGCAGGCCGCCGGAGAGGCCGCCGCCGACGAGCTGGCAGCCAGCGTGCAGCCGTTCGCCGGCCCGGTCCTCGCGCAGCACCGAGCCGCCGGTCGACCCGTCGTGCTGGCCACGACCACGCCCTACGACCTGGTCAAGCCGCTGGCCGATCGCCTGGGCTTCGACGACGTCGTCGCCACCCGTTACGGGGTCAACGCCGACGGCACCTACGACGGTACGATCGCCGGCCCGTTCGTCTGGGCGGTCGGCAAGCTCGATGCCGTCAGGGCGTGGGCCGAGGAGCGGGGGATCGAGCTGGCCGACAGCTTCGCCTACTCCGACAGCTTCTACGACGCGCCGCTCCTCGGCGCCGTCGGCTCGCCCGTCGTCGTCAACCCCGACCCCAGGATGGTCGTCATGGCCGCCGCCCGCCGCTGGCCGGTCCTCCACCTCGACGTGTCACCGGGGGTGTTCAAGATCCCGGTGCTCGGCGTCGAGCTGCAGCGGATCCTGATGCAGTTCTCGCGGCCGGCCCTGATGCCGTACGCGTCGTTCGACATCGACGGGGTCGCGCACATCCCGGCCGAGGGACCGGCGATCCTCGTCGGGAACCATCGCAGCTACTTCGATCCGCAGGCCATGTCGGTCGCCATCGCCCGCAGCGGTCGCACCGTCCGCTTCCTCGGCAAGAAAGAGGTGTTCGACGTGCCCGTGATCGGGGCGTTGGCCAAGGCCATGGGCGGCATCCGCGTCGATCGCGGGACGGGGTCGCACGAGCCGCTGCAGGCGGCGGCGGACGCCTTGGCCGGCGGTGAGGTCGTGGCGCTCATGCCGCAGGGGACGATCCCGAGGGGGCCGGCGTTCTTCGAGCCCGAGCTCACAGGTCGCTGGGGCGCGGCCCGCCTGGCGGCGATGTCCCGGGCGCCCGTCGTCCCGATCGGGCTGTGGGGCACCGAGAAGGTCTGGCCGCGGTCGAGCCGGCTCCCGAACCTGCTCAACGTCGCCGATCCCCCGCAGGTCCGCATCCGTGTCGGCCCCCCCGTCGAGCTGAAGTACCGCTCCGAGGCCGCCGACACGAAGCGGATCATGGCGGCGATCGTGCAGCTGCTCCCATCGGAGGCCCGGCGCCGCCACACGCCGACCGCCGACGAGCTGGCGGCGACGTACCCGCCGGGTTACAAGGCCGATTGAGGACCGTCGCGGTCCTGACGAGGTCCGTGCAGGGTTCTTCTGACGAGCTCGCGTCCAGAACCGGTCAGGCGGCTCCGTCGGCGACCCGTCGGCGCACGATGTTGAGGGCGCTCCCGGCCTTGAACCACCCGACCTGCTCGGGGCTGAACGTGTGCGTCGTCGCGAAGTCGATCGTCGTGCCGTCGGGCTTGACGATCTGGCAGTGCACCGGCTCGCCCGGTACGGGCGGCAGGCCGAGCACGTTGATGCGATCGTCCTCGCCGATCGCCGCGTACGTCGCCGGGTCGGCGAACGTCAGCGGCAGGAGGCCCTGCTTCTTGGCGTTCGTCTCGTGGATGCGGGCGAAGCTGCGGGCGAAGATGGCGACGCCCCCCCGGAAGCGGGGCTCCATCGCGGCGTGCTCGCGCGACGATCCCTCGCCGTAGTTGCGGTCGCCGATGGCGCACCAGCGGAGGCCCGACGTGCCGTAGTTCTTGGCGATGTCCGGGAACGAGCGCGTCGCCCCGTCGGTGACGTCCGTGCCCTCGCCGGTGGCGCCGGTGAACGCGTTGACGACGCCGAGGAAGAGGTTGCCGGAGATGTTCTCCAGGTGGCCGCGGTACTTCAGCCACGGCCCGGCCGCCGAGATGTGGTCGGTCGTGCACTTGCCCTGCGCCTTCACGAGGACGGGCAGGTCGCGGTAGTCCTCGCCGTCCCATGCCGGGAACGGCTCGAGCAGCTGCAGCCGGTCGCTGGCGGGGTCGACCACGACGTCGACGGCCGAAACGTCGGCGGGCGGGGCGGTGAACGTGTCCTGGCCGGCGTCGTAGCCGCGCTCGGGCAGCACCTCGCCAACGGGCGGGTCGAGGCGCACCTCGGCGCCGTCGGCCGTCGTCAGCGTGTCCGTCGACGGGTCGAAGTCGAGCCGCCCTGCGAGCGCCAGCGCCATCACCGTCTCCGGCGACGTCACGAAGCTGAGCGTCTTGGCCGACCCGTCGTTGCGCTTGGGGAAGTTGCGGTTGTAGGAGTTGACGATCGTGTTCGGCCGGCCCGTGATGCTCGCCGGGCGCGACCACTGCCCGATGCACGGCCCGCAGGCGTTGGCCAGCACCGTGGCCCCCACCGCCTCCAGGTCGGCGAGCAGGCCGTCGCGCTCGATGGTGGCCCGGATCTGCTCGGAGCCCGGGGTGACCAACAGCTCGGTCTGCGCCGTCAGGCCCCTGGCCGCCGCCTGCCGGGCGATCGACGCGGCGCGCGTGATGTCCTCGTACGAGGAGTTGGTGCACGAGCCGATCAGCGCGGAGGAGATCTCGAGCGGCCAGTCGTTCGCCGTGGCGGCGGTGCCGACCTCGGGGCCGACGCGGTGGGCGCGGTCGGGCGAGTGGGGCCCGTTGATCAACGGCTTGAGCTCGTCGAGGTCGATCTGGACGATCTGGTCGTAGACGGCGCCGTCGTCGGGCCGCAGGTCGGCGGCCACGGCGTCGGCGGCGTCGGCGATGGCCTCGCGACCGGTGGCCTTGAGGTAGGCGCCGATGTTGGCGTCGTACGGGAAGTGCGACGTGGTGGCGCCGATCTCGGCGCCCATGTTGCAGATCGTGCCCTTGCCGGTGGCCGAGATCGAGTCGGCGCCTTGGCCGTGGTACTCGATGATGGCGCCGGTGCCGCCCTCGACGGTGAGGATGCGGGCCACCTCCAAGATGACGTCCTTCGGGCTCGACCAGCCCGACAGCGTGCCGGTCAGCTCGACGCCGATGACCTTCGGCCAGCGCACGTTGAACGCGAAGCCCGTCATCACGTCGACGGCGTCGGCGCCACCGACGCCGATGGCGACCATGGCCAGCCCGCCGGCGTTCGGCGTGTGGCTGTCGGTGCCGATCATCATCCCGCCCGGAAAGGCGTAGTTCTCGAGCACGACCTGATGGATGATGCCGCTGCCCGGACCCCAAAAGCCGATGCCGTACTTGGCCGACACGGTCCGCAGGAACTCGTAGACCTCGGCGTTGGTGTCGATGGCGACGCCGAGGTCGATCGAGGCGCCGACCTTGGCCTGGATCAGGTGGTCGCAGTGGACGGTCGACGGCACGGCGGCCTCGGGGAGACCGGCGGTCATGAACTGCAGCAGCGCCATCTGCGCCGTGGCGTCCTGCATGGCGACGCGGTCGGGGTGGAAGTCGGCGTAGCTCTCACCGCGCACCATCGATTGGCCCTCGGGATCGGCGAGGTGGTTGACGAGGATCTTCTCGGTCAGCGTCAGCGGGCGGCCGAGGCGGCGGCGACCCGTCGCGCAGCGCTCGGCGAGCGTGCCGTAGACCGCGTTGACGAGCTCGATCGGGGTGGAGGCGCTGACGGTGCTCATGAAGTGCTCCTGCGACGACTTGCGTTCGACGTCAATGTATACAACTCTCATACAAGTGCGCGAACGCCGCATTCGCTACCAGGAGATCGCCGACGACGTGCGCCGCCTCGTGCGCGGCCGGGCCGCCGGGTCGCTGCTGCCGAGCGAGTCCGAGCTGTCCGCCCGGTTCGGGGCCAGTCGGGTCACCGTCCGACGGGCACTGGAACTGCTGCGCGACGAGGGGTCGATCGCCGCTCGCCAGGGGTTCGGCTGGTTCGTCGCCACCGAGCCGGTCCAGCAACGGCTCGAGTGGCTGGGCACGATCGAGGACCAGCTGAGCGGCAGCGGCCGGCGGGCCCGCCGGCGGGTCACCGAGTTCGCCTTCGTCGTGCCGCCGCCGCACGTCCGGCGCATCCTCGACGACGACGAGGTGCTGCGCGTCGAGCGGCTCACCCTGGCCGACGGCGAGCCGTTCGCCGTTGTCACGGTGTGGTGCCCGGGTGATCTCGGCCGGGCGCTCTCACGCGAGGACGTCGAGCGCCGACCGTTCTACGAGCTCATCGACCGGCCACTGCGCGGTGCCACCCAGACGATCGGTGCCGACGCCGCCGACGCGCACCAGGCCGCGCTGCTCGGCGTGCCCGTCGGCGCACCGGTGCTGCGCTGCCAGCGCGTCACGACCGACACGTCGGGGCGCCCCGTGCTCGTGAGCGAGCACGTCTTCCCGGCCCACCGCACCGAGTTCGTCGTCGAGCTGCCTTCGGCCGAGCCGTCGATCAGCCCCGCCGGGTTGCGCCTCGTGGAGTGATCACCAGCGGTCCCAGTGGAGGACCGTGGCGAGGGGCTCGCGCCGGGCAGGTCGGAAGTCGGTGCTTCGTGTAGGCGATCGGGAACAGGTCGGCCTGGGTGACCTTGTCGACGGGGATGCCGAGCAGCTCGCCGACGGTGCGCTCGCCGTCGTTCATCAGGTGGATGGTCGTCCACGCCGAGCCCATACCCCGCTCGCGCAGCGCCAGCATGAAGCTCCACACCGCCGGCAGCAGCGAGCCCCACGCCGATGCACCCTGCATCACCGTCGCCCCGTCCAGGCGCGCCCACAGGCACGGGATGAGCAGCAGCGGCGCCCGGTGGAAGTTGTCAGCGAGGTACGACGCCGAATCGCGCACGTGCCCGTGGCGTTCGCGGCGTGAATCTCCCTCCCGGTAATCCGGCCCCGGCAGCGCCCGGTACTCCTCGAAGTTGGCCCGGTAGACGTCGGCGACCTGCCGGCGCAGCTCGGCATCCTCGACGACGACCCAGTGCCAACCCTGGGCGTTGGAACCGGTCGGCGCCTGCATGGCGATCTCCAGGCACTCCTCGACCACAGATCGCTCGACCGGTCGGTCGAAGTCGAGCCGCTTGCGGACGGAGCGGGTCGTCGTCAGGACCTCGTCGGCGTGCAGGTTGAGCTTCACGTGACGCAGTCTGGCAATGCAGACTCTCGCGACCATGACCGAACGAGTCACCATCGCCATCACCGACGGCGTCGCCGACGTGCGCCTCAACCGGTCCGACAAGCGCAACGCGCTCGACGGTGAGATGTTCGAAGCCATCGCCGCGGCGGGGGAGCGACTGCGGACGGAGGCGGGCGTGCGGGCCGTCGTCCTGTCCGGCAACGGCGCCTCGTTCTGCGCCGGCCTCGACATGTCGATGTTCCGCACGTTGGCGGACGGTCCAGGCGACGGCGCCGCGTCGGGCGGTCCCGGCCGGATCGAGGAAGGGCGGATTACCCACCTCGGCCAGCAGATCTGCTGGATCTGGCAGGAGATCCCCGTACCGGTCGTCGCCGCCGTGCACGGTCACGCCTTCGGTGGCGGCCTCCAGCTCGTCCTCGGTGCCGACATCCGCATCGTCCACCCCGACGCCCAGCTCTCGGTGCGCGAGGTCCACTGGGGCCTCGTGCCCGACATGACCGGCACGCTGTTCCTCTCCCGGCTCGTGCGTCCCGACGTGGCCAAGGAGTTGACGTTCACGGCCCGCATCGTCTCGGGCATGGAGGCGGCCGAGCTCGGCCTGGCCACGCGACTGAGTGCGAACCCGCTCGAGGATGCGATGGTCCTGGCGACCGAGCTCGCCGGGCGCAGCCCTGACGCCGTGCGCGGGGCCAAGGTGTTGTTCAACCGGTTGGCCAACGCCGATGCGGCCGAGCAGTTCGCCGCGGAGCGGGAGGTGATCGGCGGACTGATCGGCCGACGGAACCAGGTGGAGGCGGTGACGGCCGGCTTCGAGCGACGCCCCGCCGCGTTCACCGACCCGGTGGTGCCACGCCCTGGCTCAGGCAGCGCGGGCGGCGCCTGAGGCCGCCGGTGAGCGGCGGCGGCGGCGGTTGGCCAGGAACGTCACGACGACGGTCGAGACCAGGAAGGCCAGCGCGGCGACGACGACGACCTGCAGGATCGCCTCGCGCATGCGCGAGTGCTCGACGGCGACCTGCTGCACGGTCACGGTCGGGTCGATGGTGATGGTCCGCACGGCGTCCTGGGCGACGGTCAGGTCGTCCTGCGCGGCGCGGCGGTCGATCAGCGCGGCGTCCCGCGTGCGCTGCAGCGTCTCGTACTCGGCGGCGGCGGCGGCGGCCGGGCCGATCTGCGGCTCCAGCTCGTCGATGGCCAGTTCGAGCTGCGCGTACACGCCGGCGTCGGTGACCCGGTCGGTCGTCAGCAGCCGCACCTGCAGGTCGGACAGCTCGTCCTGCAGCGACGCCAACGCCACGTTGGGTGGGACGTTCTCGTTGCCGGCCACGGCGGCGTCGGTGGCCGCCTGCGATTCGTCGACGGCGGTCGCCGCTTCGTCGTAGGTCTGCTGGGCTTCGTCCAGCGTCGCCTGCGCCGCCTCGAGGCGCGGCGCCTCGAGGAAGGCGATGGCCGCCAGCGGGATGCGTTCGACGATCTGCGACGCCACCTCCGGGTCCGGCGTCGGCGCATCGTAGGTCACCCGCAGCAGGTTCGACTCGTCGATGCGGCGCAGGCTCAGGTGATCGCTGACCTCGGTCCGCGCCAGGCCGACCTCGTCGGCGACGGACTGCACGACGGAGCGGGTGAACATCGCCACCCGGAGGTCGGTCAGGTAGTCGACGCGGGAGTTGGACGACGTGGCCTCGGGGTCGGGGCCGACGACGGCGTTGGTGTGGTAGGTCGAGTCGACCGGGAAGGACAGCAGCGTGGCCACCACCGCTGCCGCCGCGGTCGCCAGGATGACCAGGATCCAGCCGCTGCGAACCGACCGGAGTCGGTCGGCGATCTCGTTGATTTGTCCGTCCGGCATGGCCGTCTCCCACCTTTCCGCCCCTAGTGTGTGGCATGAGTATGGTGGGCGGAGCGGGAGAACGCGCATGAGGGACGACGAATTCTCGATGGGCCGCGCCACGGCGGATGACGGGCGCATCCGTGTGCTGCACATCACCGGTACGGGGCGCAGCGGATCGACGCTGCTCGCTCGGCTCCTCGGTTCCGTGCCCGGTGTCTTCGCCGCGGGGGAGGTGCGCTTCCTCTGGGAACGCGGGCTCGCCGCCGGCGGTCGTTGTGGGTGCCGGTTGGCCGTCCGGGAGTGCCCCGTCTGGGCCGCCGTGATCGAACGTCTCGGGCCTGCGGCGGACCCGGAGCAGGCGGCGGCGTTCCACGACCGTCTGCGGGTCGTCCTCCGGTTGCGCCGCGCCGGCCGGTGGTTGCGGCGCCGTCCGCTCCCGCTGTCGGCTGTCGAACGCACCGTTGCCGACGGTCTGCTGCCCGCCTACCGGTCGATCCAGGACGTCACCAGCGCCGAGCTCATCGTCGACTCGTCGAAGCTGCCCAACTACGCCGCGGTGCTCGACACCATCCCGCAGATCGACCTGTACGTGCTGCACCTCCTCCGCGATCCGCGCGCCGCCGCGTGGTCGTGGATGCGGGGCTCGGCCAGCGGCGCCGTCGAGGGCTACGACGAGGAGATGGACCGGTTGTCGTCGGCCAAGAGCTCGATCCTGTGGGCGGTGTGGAACGGGCTGACCGCCCGTCGGTTCGAGTGCCGTCCCGAGCGGTACCTGCGAGTCCGCTATGAGGACGTCATGACGTCGCCGCGCGAGGCGGCCGAGCAGATCGCCCGATGGGTCGGGCTCGACCCGGCGAGCCTGCCCTTCGTCGACGACCACGAAGCCCTGTTGGTCGATGGACACGTCGTCGCCGGCAACCCCAACCGGATGGGCGCGGGGTCGGTTCAGTTCACGCTCGACCGCCGCTGGGAGGACGCCATGCGGGGTCGCGACCGGGCGACCGTCACGGCCATCACCGCCCCGCTGATGCGTCGGTTCGGGTACTTGCGGAAGTCAGCGTAGGCGCCGCGACGTGGGCGAGCCGTTCCCCATCCACTTCGTGCTCGGCACGGGCCGCTGCGGATCGTCGCTGCTGCACGAGCTGATCTGCCGCCACCCCGCGGTCCGGTTCATCTCGAACGTCGACGACCGGCTGGCGCTCGGCTCGATCGGCCGGCGCTGGAACAGCGCGGCCCACCGCCTGCTGCCACCGTCGGCCAGCCGCAAGGGACGGGCGCGGTTCGCGCCGTCGGAGGGCTACCGCGCCGCCCAGCGGGAGATCGGTCCGTTGCTCGCCATGTCCTTCCGGGATCCGGTCGCGGCCGACGCCACGCCGTGGATGGCGTCGCGGATCGACGGGTTCTTCCGGCGCCGCCACGCCGTCAGGGGCGATGGCACGTTCGTGCACAAGTGGACGGGCTGGCCCCGGGCCGGGCTGATGCACGCGGTCTTCCCGGAGGCCCGGTTCGTCAACGTCGTGCGCGACGGTCGGGCCGTCGCCAACTCGTGGCTGCAGATGCCGTGGTGGCGCGGCTACGAGGGTCCGGAACATTGGCAGTGGGGGCCGCTCGACCCCGCTGAGCAGGACGAGTGGGATCGTCGCGGCCGATCGTTCCCGGTGCTCGCCGCGCTGCTGTGGGCCAAGCTCGTCGACGCCGCCGATGCCGCCCGCGACGCGCTGCCGGGCGACCAGTGGCTCGACGTGCGCTACGAGGACCTGATCGCGGACCCGCGACGCATCGTCGCCGACGCGCTGGCGTTCCTGCAGCTCGACGAGGACGCCGCCGTGACGGGCGAGATCGACCGGTACCGCTTCGACCCGAGCCGGGCCGAGGCCTTCCATCGCGACCTCGGCGCGACGATCGTCGAGGAGATCACCGACGTCATGGCCGGGCCGTTGAAGCGGCACGGCTACCTGTCCGAAGGGGGTTCGCCGTGACCGACACCGTCAGCCCGCCGCGGCCCGTCGTCAGGCGTCGCGACACGGGGATCCCCGTCGTCGTGGCGCAGATCGGTGGGGCGCTGCTGGCCCTTGCCGTGCTCACCGGCCTCGGCCAGCGGACGACGGTCGTGGTGCTCGGGACGCTGGCTGTCGTCGGCCTGGTGCTGGCGGCGACCGGCCGGTTCCAGACGTTCCTGCTCACGCTCATCGTGGTGCGGGCCAGCCTCGACGTGTCCGATCAGACGGTCGGGGACGCCTCGCTGATGAAGCCGGCGAGCCTCGTGGCCCTCATGATGATCGGCGTCAGCTCGGTGTGGCTGTGGCTGAACCGCCACCAACGACCGGCGCGCCGGATCACCTCGGTGACGGTCGGGCTGGTGGCGTTCACGATCGTGGCCGCGTTGAGCGTCCTGCGACTCGACGAACCCCAGATCGTCGCCGGCGATGTGCTGGCGCTCGTCGCCGGCACGCTCATGTTCCTGTGCGTCGAGCGTCTGTTCGACCTCGGCATGCCCGTGCGCCGGCTCGTCACAGCTCTGGTCGCCGCCGCCGTCGTGCCGCTGCTGTTGCCGCTCGTCGGTCCGCTCGTCGGCGTCGAGACGACCCACCTGAAGGAAGGCGAGATCGCGCTGCGCTCGACGTTCGTGCTGTCGAACAACTTCGCCCAGTTCCTCGTGCCGATCATCCTGCTGGCCATCGCCGTCGGTCACCGGATGCGCGGGGGTCGGCGCTGGCTGCTCTACGGCGTGGCGCTGCTTGGTTCGATCGAGCTCGTGCTGACCCTGACGCGCGGCGCGTGGATCGGCCTCGCCATCGGTGTCGTCACCGTCGGCCTCGTCGAGAACCGCCGGATCATCGTCGGCGGCCTGCTCATCGCCGTCGTCGCGTTCGTCGCCGTGCCCAACGTGCGGGAGCGGATCGCCAACGTGACGCCGGGACCGGACGCGCCGCGCCAGGAGAGTTCGCTGCAATGGCGGCTCGACCACTGGGCGGAGATCATCCCCTGGAACGAGGACAACCAGCTCACCGGCATCGGGTTCGGGATGGTCCGCCAGCTCGACGAGAACCTGAAGGCGCCCCACAACGACTACGTCAAGGCGTACGTCGAGACCGGTTGGCTCGGCCTGATCGCCTTCCTCACGCTGATCGTCGGGTTCGTGCGCGCGGCATGGATCAGCCGGCGACGCGTGCGCTCGGGCTGGCAGGGCGGTCTGGCCAACGGCGTGTTCGCCTACGCCATCGCATACGTCGTCATCAGCGCGTCCGAGAACCTGATCTCCGGCATCGCGCTACTCTGGTACGCCATGCCGCTGATCGCGCTGGCCAACTGGACGGCGACCCACGCCCCGCGGTCGGAGACGGCGTTGACGGTCGTCCCCAGCGACGACCCCGTCTCGGCATGGGAGTGACCGTCAGACTGCCGTGAACGTCGGACTGCGCAGCCCGCTGTCGCACCGGGCCACCAACGCCGCCCGTCGATCCGCCGCCGCGGTGGCGCGAGGCGAGCGCGAGCTGCCGACGTACTTCGTGATCGGCGCCAAGCGCGCCGGCACCACCTCGTTGAACGAGTACCTCGTCCAGCATCCCAACGTTCAGCGCGGGTTGGTCGAGAAGGGCTCCCGCTACTTCGACGTCAACTTCGGGCGCGGGTGGGGGTGGTTCACCCGCAACTTCCCGTCGACGCGCTCGATCGACCGCATCGAGCGGCGCACCGGGGTCCGGCCGATCCTCGGCGAGTCCAGCCCGTACTACTGCTACCACCCGGAGGCGCCGGCGCGGATCGCCGCCCGGTTGCCCGAGGCCCGCCTCGTCATGCTCGTGCGTGAGCCGGTGGCGCGGGCGTGGTCGCACTACCACTACGAGCGCACGCTCGGTTTCGAGCCGCTCGGCATCCACGACGCGCTCGACCAGGAAGACGCCCGCCTCGCCGCCGGCACGCCGCAGGAGCGGGCCCACGCCGATCGCCACTTCGGGTATGTGGCCCGCAGCCAGTACGCCGACCAGATCGAGCGCGTGCGGCGGCACTTCCCGGGTGCCCAGTTGCTCGTGCTCGAGAGCGAGGCGTTGTTCCGCGATCCGCAGGGGACCATGGACGTCGTCTACGAGTACGTCAGGTTGCCGGCCTACCAGGGCGACTTCGCCTCGGCGTTCAAGCAGAACCGCTACGACGAGGTGCCCGACGACGTCGTTGCCCGTCTGGCCCCGCTGATGGAGGCGTCCACCGCCCGACTCCCCGGGTTGGGCGTCACCGCCAGCTGGCTCCCCTCGGCGTAGGTCCAGCGGAGTGGCACTGGCAGCAGCCCGTCAAAGTCACTCGACCATCTTCCGAGCCTTCGCTGGGTCAACCTGTGCTCGGCGCGTGATAGTCCTTGAGCGGGCGTCGTCGCCCCCGCCATCCCACGTTGGCTCGGTCGGTGCGGCGAATTGCCATGCCGCGCCAAGCTCAAGGCCACACCAGGCGAGACGTCAGGGTCGTGCCCGTCGACAGATTCCAGTCGGCGCCTTGGCTGCTATGGCTCTGCTGGCGTCCGCAACAGACAGAACTCGTTTCCTTCTGGATCTGCAAGAACCACCCAAGTCTGGTCGCCTTGCCCGATGTCGACACGCTCGGCTCCGAGCGCGAGCAGCCGGCCAAGTTCATCATCCTGCTCGCAGGCCACCGCGCGTAGATCGAGGTGCACCCGATTCTTCATCGTCTTGGTCTCCGGTACCGGCTCGAACAAGAGCGTCACTGAGGAGGCATTCTCGGGTGGACCGATGGCAATTGCGCCGTCATCTTCAGTGTCCAAGCATTGCCATCCGAGAACGTCCATCCAGAACTCGGCCATGGCGACGGGGTCACGTACATCGATCACGATGGTTACGAGGCGTGCACTCATGCTGCATGTTACCCAGTATGGCCAACGGCCAGTCACGGTCGACGGCTGGAATCCTTGCTATCATTTGACGCCACCAATCACGCAACGATTTCAACATGCCCAGCCCTTCCACGATGTTGAAGCCGCCCCAGCGAACGAACGGCAGCCCAGGTGCGTACGCCACCGGGGCGAGGGTCGATCTAGCCGACATGTTTGATCGCGGGAATGGCGCCCACGAGCGCGACGACGAAGGCTGCGGCATGGAAGAGGCCGTCCCGCCTCGGTGGTCGCCTCGAACCCGGCAACGGTCGACACCGGATGATCGTTCGACAGCATGTGATGTCACTGCAGGATCTGGTGCAGAACGATCCGGTCGATGAAGACGCCGAACCCGATGCCGAGGAGGATCGACGGGGCGCACGTCGGGATCCAAACCCTTCGTAGGGACGTCCGTGTCGACCGTCGACCATTTGACCAACTGAACGACGAACGCATCCATCACGGAGATGCCGCATGGGACAATTCCCTGGTTGATGCGACGTTCTCAAGCTTGGCGGCTGGCAACGGCGCCGTTGAGAACCGGGTGGTAGTCCGCCGTCGTCCGGGCGTCGGCTTCGGCGACTCTTGTCCGCTCGGCACGTTCCGTTGATGGAGTCGGCCTCGCGTCTGCGCAGCACTGCGGTTCTCATCGCGGTGAGTGTCGCCGTGACGTTCTCGCCACGCCGTGTCGTCGTCGTGGTGCACTCTTTGTCGAACCTCACCGACGGGATCCGCCTCGCAGCGTTGCCGTTGCTCGCGCTGACGCTGTCCGACGATCCGATGTGGGCCGTTAGCAGGGTGCTGAAATTCGGCTGAGGGTGCTCGCGTTCGGCTGGATCGAAAAGAATGTGGGGATGCGTGGCACCCCCGATCCGCAGTTGGCGATGTTGACGACGTTGAGCACGGAGGACCGGATCCCGCCGGGTCATCCGATTCGCAGGATCCGCGCCGTGGTGGACGTCGTGTTGGTCGAGCTCGATGACGTGTTCGATGGGATGTACGCGGTCGGGGGCCGCGGCTGTCCCGGCGCGCGGCACGGCGGGCGATCTGGGCGTCGAGACGGTGACGCAGGCGGATCAGTCCGACGAGCTCGGCGTCGTGCTGGCTGTCGGTGAGCGTGTCGAGCTCGACGGCCGCCGTGTCGTCGACGGCGGCGCCAAGATGCTCGATCACGCTGCTCATGTGTCCATATTATCGAACATACGTTTGAACGTCAAGCCCTTCGTCAAGAATTGTCTCGACTGATTGGTCGCTGTGCGACCCGCTCGCCCGCGAACAGGCCGTCGTCGGGTAGCTCTGACGGTCGCGCCGCGGTGCGACAGACTGGCGGCCATGGCGGTGAGCCAGGTGGCGAGTCTCCCGTGAGGAAGACCGACGACGCCGGCCTCGACGTCACGCAACGCTGGGGGTAGCCGTTACCTCGCGCCGTCCGGCTCGACCGACTCTCGCGACATCGCCGTCTCGTCGACGGCCATCACGGCGTCGAGGTCGGCGGCCAGGCCCGGGTCGCCCGCCGCGACGGCGGCCAACAGCGCGTCGCGGGTGCCGTGCTCGACGTCGAGGAAACCCTTGGACACGAAGCGGTAGTAGGTCGCCGGGTCGAGTCCGAGGTCGGCGGTCAGGCGCTCGGTGTTGTCGAGCAGGGGGGCGTCGGCCGCGGCGATGCGGTACTCGCCGGGCTCCAGCTGCTGGCGTCCCGAGCGCAGCAGCAGGGCCAGGCGGTGACACCCGTCGACGGGTTGGAAGCGCCGGCCGCGCACGCGCTTGATGCGCCCCACCACATCGCCCTCGATCGGGCGCACGGTGACGGGGTAGCGGGTGTCGAAGCGACGGCCGGCGGCGGTGAACTCGTCCCAGAGGGCGAGGCTCTTGCGGACCCGGCGATCGAAGGCCTTCTCCCGCTCGGCCCGATCGTTCTCGACGCCGATGGAGTGCACGGCCACGCTGTTGAACCACGTGTGGTACGGCGTCGACTGCGCCAAATCGACGAAGGCGTCGACATCGCGACGCCACAGTGGTTCCTGCTCGGCGATGACGTCGAAGAACTGGCTGCGCACGACGATGTCGTAGCGGAACGGGCTGACGACGGGCCACAGCGGGAGCGGCTCGTCCGGCCGCTCGAGACCGTCCAGGCTGCGCCGCAACCTGGCCTTCTCGACCTGCCGCCGCCGCGAGAACAGCATCCGCGTCACGACGGCGCTGACCGATCGCAGTGCCGCCGCATCCTCCGCCGCTGGTCCCGAGACCATGATCCCGGCAAGGTACACGGCGAGGAGCAGGAGGGACCCGAGGATCAGGCGGCTCCACCATGGGCCCGGCACGACCTGCCCGAAGCCGAACGCCACGAGGCCGGCGACGATCACCGCGACGACGGCCTTGAGCTGCGCCCGGTCCCACGGCCACATCCGCGTGACGAGGTGGTGGACCGCCACGATGCGGGCGATGCCGGGCAGGATCAAGGCCAGCGTCCACGCGATCGCCGAACCCTCGATGCCGTAGGCGGGGATGAGCGCCAGGTTGAGCGCCACGTTGAGCACGAGCGCGGCGACGTTGATCACCATGTTCACCCGGTTGTGGTTGGCTTGGTTGAGCACGATGGCCGACGGCGCCGACAACGTCTCGACGGCCGCGCCGAAGACGAGCCACCCGATGACGCTGGTCCCGTCCTCGAACCCGCCGCCGAACAGGCGCAGCACCTGCCCCGGGAACACGACGATGGCGGCCAGGATCGGCAACGACAGCCGCATCGTCCAGCCGGTCAGCGCCCGGTAGCTGTCCCGCAGGCCCTCGGAGTCGCCGCGCCGCCACGAGTCGGCCACCCGTGGTGACAACGACGCGGTGAGTGCCGGCGTGACCATCGTGCCGAGCAGCACGACGCGCGTGGCCACCTGGTACACGCCGACGTCGGCGGACGACACGAACGTACCGAGGATGACGATGTCCGCCCACAGCAGGCCTTGGGTGGCGATCGACGCGACCCAGCTGTAGCCGGAGAAGCGGAGCACCTCCCCGAGGTGGTACACGGGGCGGGCCGGGCGCATGCGGGCCAGATAGCGGGCGATGGCGCGCACGGCGAGCAGCGCGCAGGCGACGCTCGCCGCCACCAGGACCCACATGGATGCCACGACGCCGAGTCCGACGGCGACGACGGCGAGCGTGAACAGCAACCGGAGGCCGGGTTCGGCGATGAGCCCTACACCGGCGAACGCCCGCATCGTCTTGAAGCCCTGCGTCGCCGCCAGCGCGACCGTCATGGCGACGAAGAACGGCAGGCTCACGGCGGCCAGCCGGATCGGCGTGACGAGCTCAGGATCGTCGAACACGTCCGCCGACAGCCACGGGGCGGTCGCCGCGAGCACGGCGGCCAACGCGACGGAGACGGAAGCGGTGGAGACCAGCCCGAGGCGAACCGCCCCGCGGGCCGCGCCGGCGTCGCCGTCAGCGCGATAGCGGGCGACGAAGTGGGTCATCGACGTGCGCATGCCGAGCGCGGCGACGAGCATCAACATCGCCCGGAGAGCGAAGGCTTGGGAGTAGACGCCGACGGCGTCGCGACCGATGACCCGAGCCAGGGCCAGCACGACACCCATGTTGGCGACCTGCGTCACCAGCATCCCGACCAGGTTCAGCCCGCTGTCGCGGGCCAGCCGGGCCACCTCGTCCTGGGA